>NZ_JBOFLP010000325.1:0-19311 GCF_051657925.1 Chroococcidiopsis sp. | reverse complement strand
GCTTATGTCTCTGTCAGAACCGATTATAAAAAAGTATACGCAAGCTTCTTGTACGTTACAGGTTACCGAGCGCACGCCAGGATCGGATCGGGGCGCTAAATCAATGAATGCACCAATTCAGTTCGAGGTGCGCTTTCATGACTCCCAACTGCCAGAAGCGGAGCAGATTCGCATTCAGGGCGATCGCCACTCTTTAGTAGAATTGCATGAAGTTGTCAAAAACTACGTGCAGAGAGTTCTTGCTTCATCGCCAGAACGATTCAATGCTTTGCTGGTAGAAGATGCTGCCAATACACCCACCCTACCGGCAGAATTAGATTCCTCTAGCACGCCTGCACCAGCTCCAGCAGGAGGAATATACATTCAACCTGGTGAAGGATTATCCCATAATTTGTTTTTAGGAGCTTTAGCAACTCCTAATACGGGGCAATTCATTCCTTTGAGCATGACGCAACTATTCGATCTAGCAAACGCTTTAGATGAATATGCTGCTGACGTTTTAGCTGTCCCAGCCAACTTTAATAGCCCGACTCGTTTTGCTACTACTCCTTCTACAGCTTGGGCGGGGATAGCAGCCGTACTCCTGGTAGGAGTAGGTTTAACCGCAGGACTCGTACATTTGCTCAACCGTTCTGACGAGCCACAAACAGCTAGTCGTCCGCCACAACAGCCTTCTCCCTCGCCTACCCTATCTCCAGAGGCTGTACCGTCTGTGCCACCCACAAGCGATCTTCCATCGCCGACGACAAGCCCAACTTTAGGGAATTTACCAAATACGCCAACCGTGGGGAGTTCACCGACCATTCCCTCACCTCTGTCAGACACTACTCTGCCTACCGCACCAACCACGCCACCCTTTACAACCACTGCCCCACCTGCACCACCTAACGCTGGAGTTAGCCCCTTACCTGGTATTGCTCAAGCACCGTCTGGTTCTACTCAAACACCCAAGCAATCGCCTAACCAACCAGCAGCTAACCAACCAGCTAATAATGCCGCAGTGCAACCAGGTAGCATCGCTACCTTACCAGGAATTACCACTAATAATAATCTTCCCAGTCCTCCTACTCCCGATCGCTCAGCTCAGACTCCTCCCACAATCGATGTTCCTGCCGCACCACCCAGCAATCCAGCTCCGCCGCCATCAGTAGAAGGCTTGACACCCAGAGAAAGGATTAGAGCGGCTTTAGAAGGTAAGCCAGTTGAAGAGCCGCCAGCTAAACCGTCACGACAAGCACCCCAAGCAGCAGCTTTTGCCCCTACGCCGCAAGTTAATGAAGTAAGAGAATACTTCCAACAGCGTTGGCAGCCCCCCTCTGGACTCAGCGAACCGTTAGAATACAGTATTGTTTTAGATGTAGACGGCTCGGTGCAGCGGATCGAACCTTTAGGTAAAGCAGCTAGAAACTACATCGAGAGTTCTGGTTTACCTTTAATCGGCGAACCCTTTGTCTCCGCTAACCCCCAAGGCGAAACACCTAGAGTTAGAGTTATACTCGGTGCTGACGGGAAAGTGCAATCCTTTCTGGAACAAAACTAAATCAACTGTCAGTTATCAGTGTAGAGACGTTCGACAATCCGTCTCTGCATAAATCTAAAAACTAGAAGAAAAAATAAGGAGACTGTGTTTGCAGTCTCCCTAAAAGGCGATCGCCTATTTAGATGATTGAGAATCGATCAATACTTGGCTTTTTTGCGAGTTAACTGTTGTTTGCGACGACGCTTTTGGGCAGCAGCCACAGCGCCATCTACGGGATATCCTACAACTGGGGGAATGACTTGATATTGTCTGTCTTGTTCTAGCCGCTTTAACTCAGTGTAATCGACCCAGTGAATGCAATCTACTGGACAAGTATCGATCGCCTCTTGGATCAGTTCTTCTACGTCACCATCTTGACGGACAACACGAGAGCGACCGTAATCTGGTTCGATATAAAAGGTGTTGCGAGCGACATGAGCGCAGTGTTTGCACCCAATACAAGTGATTTCGTCAACGTACACACCCTTTTGTCGGGTAACACCGCCCAATTCTGGCTCTAGTCCAGAACGATTGGCTGCATCACGCAGATTTCCCCCCAACTCGGGTTCTAGGTGCGATCGCTCCGAGTCAGAATAATTCGATGTGCCAAGATCGTCCATCAGCCACTCCAGCGCTGTACTAACAGTCTGATCGAGCCATCTGAGTTTTTCTGTTGTTCGGTGACTTGAAAACCTTGTCTTGCTGTTTCGTTAACTACGGTGTGGTATGCATAACGCTGCGTCACTTGGCGCAAGAAACCTTCTACTGATAAAGGCTGCTGCCAATATTGCATATCGGCGACGAGTTCGTACTCTTTGCCATTCCAACTAAATCCTACATCGTAACCGTTATCTTGCTCGATTGTCACTTCGGCATTCCGCGTTTGTCCCTGATAGCCTCTAACTTGCCGAGATCCAGATTTCCAATCAACTCCCATATCGGTAAGAGCTGCTTGCAAGGATGTTAAATTGCGGATTTGAGTTTTGATTTGGCTAAAGTGTGACATAGTGTTTTTAGATCGACGTAAATTAACTAGGGTAAATAACTAAATAAAAAAGCTACCATTCGCTAAACGATGCTTGAGCGATTGAGACATCAGCTTGTGTATTAACTTGATTAAAATATTCTGATGTTGGCTGCTGGCTAATTGTTTGCCCTAGTTCTGCTTCCAGCGCTGCCGTAACTTCCGTACAGGAGGAACCGACGATCCCCGTGACTTTTTCCTGTACGCGACCATCGGGATAGATGACAAATTCTAAGGTTTCCATGCTTCTAGCCAACACAACAGGTTTTAAGGTTATCTGACACTTAGATCCAGCTTTTGGGCAGGATAGCTTGCTTTGAGCGACGCGATCCCCTATCTTAATATCCCTACTGCTACATAATGTTTCATCCATCGAATTATATAGATGAAAAAGTTAACAAAATTTAGCAATAGAGTGAACTCGCACAGTAATTATTTGTCAGTTTCGCTTAACTTTCAACAGCAGTCAAGCAGAAAATTAGGGAGCAGGGAGCAGGGAGCAGGGAGCAGTTATTTTTCTCCCTCAGCAACCTTGCGCTCCGCGACTCTCTCTTCTTCCCCTCACTCCGGACTTCGTCCCGCTTCGCTAACGCTCCTCACCCCTAACTCCTCCTACTCATGAGTAACAATCCAATTTGGCATCCTTTCACCCAGATGAAAACGGCTCCTCCTCCTTTGAAAGTCAAAAGGGGAGAGGGGGTGATGTTGGAATTGGAGGATGGAAGGCAGATTCTTGATTGTATTTCCAGTTGGTGGGTGACGATCCACGGGCATAGCCATCCCGTACTAGCTGAGGCTCTTTACCATCAAGCAAAACAACTAGAACAAGTGATTTTTGCTGGGTTTACCCACGAACCAGCGGAAAAATTAGCCACTGGGCTATTGAAACATCTACCTAAGTCTCTGACACGGGTATTTTTCTCCGATAACGGCTCTACAGCGATCGAAGTTGCGCTGAAAATGGCATACCAGTATTGGTTTAACCAAGGGGAAAAACAACGAACTCGATTCATTAGCTTTGAAGGCGGCTATCACGGCGATACTATAGGCGCAATGTCAGTTGGTAGTAGTTCTCCTTGGTGGCAAACTTTCAAAACCCTGATGTTTGCAACAGATGTCGTACCTTTTCCCGCGACATTCGACGAAGATCCAAACGTCGTCATCCGTGAAGCACGGGCTTTAGAGCAACTGGCAGAATTATTGCAAAAAAATCCGCACAGCTATGCAGGCATATTTATCGAGCCATTAGTACAGGGAGCCGCAGGGATGCGCCTGTGTCGTCCCCAATTTCTCCAAGAACTCGCTCAACTCGCCCGCACGCATGGGGTGCTGCTAATCTATGACGAGATCATGACGGGCTTTGGTAGAACGGGAGAATTATTTGCTTGTTTAAAGTCAAGTACTTGTCCCGATATACTTTGCTTATCTAAAGGTTTATCAGGTGGCTGTTTACCTCTATCTGTGACTGTAGCAACAGAGGAGATTTACCAAGCTTTTTACAGTGATGACATCGATCGCACTTTCTTTCACAGTCATTCTTATACAGGAAATCCCTTAGCTTGCGCCACAGGCAACGCCTCGCTGGAATTATTAACTCAAAATCCAGCCGCATTTGCTGGAATGGAAGCCTTACACCGTCGCTATATGGAAACATGGTTGAGCGGGCATCCAAAAATCGAACGTACCCGCATCTGCGGTACAATAGCAGCCCTGGATCTGAAAGCTGAAAGCGAAAGCTACTTAAACGCCACAGGTTCAAAACTGCGATCGCGCTTTCTCGAAGCAGGCTTCCTCTTACGCCCTCTCGGTAATACCATTTACCTCATGCCACCCTACTGCATCACCCCGACTCAACTCGAATCGATTTACGAAGTTATTCGTCGGGTTGTGGATGAGTGAGTCAAAAGTCAAAAGTCAAAAGTCAAAAAATTAGCAACAACCAACAACTACCAACTACCAACTACCAACTACCAACTACCAACTACCAATGTCCCAAACCGTCACATTACCAAATTGGAATCAACTTGCCGATCGCTCTTTAGCAGGAGATATTATCAGCCGTGAGGAAGCTTTAGCCGTACTCAGTGCCCCTAATGAAGTGTTACTCGAACAGCTAGCAGCTGCGTACAAAGTTCGCAAACATTATTGGGGTAATCGCGTTCGACTGCACTTTTTACTCAATGCCCAAAGTGGACTTTGCCCTGAAGATTGTCATTACTGTTCTCAGTCAAAAATCTCGACAGCAGAAATTGAGAAATATCCGTTGATGGTACAAGAAAAAATTTTAGCTGCCGCAGCACGGGCGACTAGTTTAAAAGCAGGTACATTCTGCATGGTACTGTCTGGGCGATCGCCTAATGAAACAACTTTTGCCAAATTTTTAGCAGCCGTGCGAGAAGTCAAGGCAAATTACGATTTAAAAATTTGTGCTTGTTTGGGGTTGTTAAGTGAGGAACAAACGCAGCGTTTAGCAGCAGCCGGAGTCGATAGAGTCAACCACAATCTCAACACAGCAGAGTCGCACCACGAACAAATTTGTACGACTCACACATTTAGCGATCGCGTGGCGACGGTGGAGAATGTTAAAGCTGCTGGAATTACGACTTGTTCGGGCGGAATAATGGGCATGGGCGAGTCAGACGACGATATTATCAATTTAGCTCTGTCACTGCGACAATTAGAAGTAACAAGCGTACCAATTAACTTTTTAATTCCGATTCCAGGTACACCACTCGCAGGATTGCAACAACTCAATCCGCAACGCTGTCTACGGATATTATGTTTATTTCGATTCTTGCTACCATCACAAGAAATTCGGATTGCCGGAGGTAGAGAAGTCCATTTGCGATCGCTCCAACCGTTAGGATTATATCCCGCCAACTCCATCTTCATTGGCGACTACCTCACCACGCCAGGACAAGCAGCACAAATGGATTTAGACATGATTCGCGACGCTGGTTTTGTTTTGGAGGAGTGAGGAGTGAGGAGCGATTATTCTTTGTGTTCTTCTTAGCGTCTTAGCGTCTTTGCGTGACATAAAAATGAATTTACTCAGCGTCGAGATATTACCCATTATCATCCCCAAACCGATAACCTTTCCCATAAACAGTATGAACTAAAATCACTTCTCCTTTAGCTTCAATTTTGCGTCTTAATAACCGAATTAAAGCTGCTAAAACATTACTGCTCGGTTGTTCTTCTTCAGTCCATAAATAATGGTGAATTTGGTCGTGAGTTAATACTTGTCCCGCATGACGCATAAAAAATTCTAAAAGCTTAGTTTCTTTTTCTGACAACTCAATCGTGCGTCCTTGACGATAAGCTAAGCGATTTTCAACATCTAATTCTAAATCTGCAACTTGCAAACGTTGAGTTGCAGCTAGGTTTAAATCTACAGCACCTCGCCGTAACAAAGCGCGGACTCTTGCAAGTAATTCTCGTAATTCAAAAGGCTTAACAATATAATCATCTGCACCCGCATCTAAACCTTGCACGCGATCGTCTATCGTATCTTTAGCAGTCAGGAAGAGAACGGGTGTATTTTTACCACTGCGCCGTAATTGCTGACAAATATCTAACCCCGATTGGTGGGGGAGCATCCAATCGAGGATCAGTAAGTCATAAGTCTTCTGAGTAGCTAAATTGCTACCTTTGTTTCCATCATATGCCACATCAACCTCGTACCCTTCACGGCTGAGGAGGCGGCTAAGAGGATCGGTTAGTTCAACTTCATCGTCAACTAACAAGATTTTCATATCAATCTTGGCTGCACGGATATATTAAGCGATATTTCTATTCTTACACTGGCTACAATCTGGCAGCGTTTTCTGAAGTTTCTCCCCTACTGACTTACGTGTAGCCTGTAACCTAAAGCCGTAGAAATCTCAATTAAGTTCGCGATCGCCCTATTTTCAAGGCATAATAGTTTTTTGTGAGAATGAGGACTTGTCTGCTGTTTCTTCCCCTACTCCCTACTCCCTACTCCCTACTCCCTACTCCCTAGCCATGATTACCGTAGCACTACCCAAAGGCGCACTTTTAAAAGATAGTATCCGTTTGTTGCAATCTGTCGGTTTAGATTTTAGTGCATTTCTTGATTCCAGCAATCGCCAATTACAGATTCAAGACTCGAATAATATTGCCAAAGCTTTATTAGTACGGGCGCAAGATGTACCCGTTTACGTAGAATACGGACAGGCACAATTAGGAATTGTTGGCTACGACGTATTACGCGAGAAAAAACCGAAAGTTGCCAATCTAGCCGATTTAAAATTTGGTTCTTGTCGGCTCTCTGTGGCTGTCAAAGCTTCTAGTCCTTATCGTTCGGCTCTAGAATTACCAGCTCACGGAAGAGTTGCTTCTAAGTTTGTTAATTGCGCCCGCGAGTATTTTGAAAATTTAGATTTACCAGTAGAAATTATTACTTTATACGGTTCTGTAGAATTGGGACCAATTACGGGTATGTCTGAGGCAATTGTTGACTTAGTTTCTACTGGTAGAACGCTACAAGAAAATGGATTAATCGAGATTGAAACATTGTTTGACAGTACAGCAAGATTAATTGCCCATCCTTTAAGTTATCGGCTTAATAGCGATAATTTTTATCAGTATATCGAACAAATTCGCGCTGCAATTATGTCACCTGTTTAGTTGAGTAAAATCTACATTTCAATCCTATGCTTTCAAGCAAAGGTTCCCTGCTCCCTGCTCCCTGCAAGGGCGGGTTTAGCAAATAAATTAACTGCTAGAACCGAAAATTTTTGGTCAAAACCCGCCCCTACGATAACTAATAACTGTTAAGACTGTACCAATCCCCCCTGCTCCTCTGCTCCTCTGCTCCTCTGCTCCCAAGTACCTCGGCGCGTTAAACGGCGTTCCAAAGTAGCGATCGCCCAATCTGCTAAAATTGCTAACACCGCCGCCGGAACTGCTCCTGCCAGAATCAACTGATTGTTGACCATTGCAATTCCCCGAAATACAAACACGCCCAAGCCACCAGCGCCAATTGCTGCTGCGATCGTGGCAACCCCGATAGCAATCACAGTGGCTACCCTTACCCCTGCTAAAATCACCCCTAGCGCCAACGGAACCTCGACTTGCAAGAGTAACTGGCGATCGGTCATGCCCATCCCCTTTCCTGCCTCACGAATTGCCGGATCGACGTTAATAATTCCTGTATAGGTATTGCGAATAATTGGTAGGAGAGAATAGAGGGTTAGAGCAATAATCGCCGTCCGCGCCCCAATTCCGCCAATTAGCGGCACGGAAATTAAAAATCCAAATAGTGCCAAACTAGGAATTGTTTGCAACACGTTGGCAATTCCCAAGATTGGCTGGCGCAGGCTGGGTTTACGAGTGATGCAGATCCCTAGCGGAATACCTACCAAAGTCGCAACACCAATTGAAATTCCTACCAAGAGGATATGGGTAGCAGTTTCCTGTAAAATCTCCGGCGCGTACTTCACCAGAAAAAATTCACTCAAGTTCATTTTCCGTTCTTCTCACCAGAATTATAAATCTGAGCAAACGGTGGTAACCCTTTGATAAAAGCACGCGCCTCTGGCTTGGGAGATTTTAAAAACTCTTCTGGCGTACTTAACACCAGCATCCGTCCTGCTTGCATGAGACCAATTCGAGAAGCCAAAATAAAAGCTTCCTGAATATCATGCGTTACGAAAATTACGGTTTTGCCTAACTGCTGTTGCAAGCGGCGAAACTGCTGTTGGATTTCTAGACGAGTGACTGGATCGAGCGCGCCGAAAGGTTCGTCCATCAATAACACGGGCGGATCGGCAGCTAGCGCCCTAGCGACTCCTACACGCTGTCGTTGTCCTCCAGAAAGTTCGCTGGGATAACGATGAGCGAATTGCTCCGGTTCCAAACCAACTAAGTTTAACAGTTCGTAAACTCGTGCCTTAATTTGTTTGGGTTTCCAACTTTCTAAAGCTGGCACTAAGCCCACATTTCGTTCGATAGTGAAATGCGGAAACAAACCTGTCTCCTGAATCACGTATCCCATCTGACGGCGTAATTTGATTTCATCCCACTTGGTTGTAGGAATGCCTTCAAACAGAATCTCACCGTGAGAAGGGACGAACAGGCGATTGATCAACTTCATAGTTGTAGTTTTGCCACTACCACTACGCCCTAATAGGACTAAGACTTCACCTCGATCGATGGTGAAATTGAGATTTGATACCAGCGCCCGTCCGTTCTGAATGAACGTGACATCGCGAAATTCGATTGCAATTGAATTGTCCTGCGGCATAAACGACTCCCGAAAGGGGTTGCCTCAGGTAACATTATGTGCTGATTTTACCCGCGATCGAAGTAATGGTTGAGCTTTTAGTGTATCAACTTACATGCAAACAAGGGTAGAAGCAAGCTACAACTTATAGCTAGACATCATTGGGATTCAATTTTGCCATTTCCCAAGTCGTGTAAGTGCCAATCGGACTCCAAATTAGATACGGTAGGAGTAAAGCTGCCGCCCAAGGGGAAACGCTGAGGACAGTTAAGGCTAATAATAGACCAGCGATCGCACCCGTACCACCGATAATCGTCCCAATTTTGAGGCTGCGAGTCCTAAACATCACAGGCGTGTAGGAAACGATTAGAATTTCTACCAACAAGTAAAACCCCATCAGCAACCAACTACCCGTATTTTCCCACACGATATAAGCCGACCAAGCACCGCAAATAAATACGACCGTCCAAATGACGGGAATTAACGCTTCAAACGTCAACCAATTGGGGCGGCGCAGGCGCTTAAACCATTTGCGATCGCTTGGTGTAAAGAAATTTGAGCCAAGTGCCACCAACAGCGTCACAGCCCCGATTACCATCCAAGATTTAATCATAATGATTTGTCATTGGTCATTAGTCATTGGTCATTTGTGAGTGATGCGTGGTGCATGGTGCGTGATGAATGGGGTGTAGGGTGTGGGGTGTGGGGTGTAGGGAGGTGTGGGAGGTGTGGGAAGTGTGGGGTGTAGAGAATTTTGAATGCGTGAGTGAATTGTTTTGCTCCCGATCGCTCCCGAGCGGTCCCCCAGCCTCCTCTGCTCCTCTGCTCCTCTGCTCCTCTGCCCCTCTGCCCCCCTGCTCCCTGCTCCGAAGCGCTCCCTGCTCCCTATTCACTAATAACTGTTCACTGCTCTGTAGGATTGAGGCGAATCATTTCCCAGGTTGTAAACGTGCCGATGGGACTCCAAATTGTATAAGGTATGAGCAAAGCTGCTGCCCATCCAGAGATTTGCAAGACAGCTAGTAACAACAATACGCTTAAAAGTACGCCTGAGAAACCAACAAACGTACCGATCGCCAAACTACGTAGTTGTAGCGTCACTGGTAAATAAGCAACGGTAATTAATTCTAAAACTAGGTATAATCCCATTAATAACCAGGTCTTGAGGCTACCTGGTTCTGCTTCCCAAACGATATAAGCTGAAATTGCCCCACAAGTAAAAATCACCATCCATATTACTGGAATTAATGGCTCAAAAGTTAACCAATGTGGGCGTTCCAGTTGAACTGCCCATTTCAAATCGCGAGGCTTAAAGAAAAAGCCACCGAAGGCGACAAGAAACGTTATTCCTCCAATCGCTAGCCAAGACGGAATCATTCTTGTTTATCCTTTCCTCAGTCTTCTATCGCGATTGTGACAGTTTAGGGCAGTATGAGTACTCAGTCATTGGAGAGAAGTCAAAAGTCAAAAGTCAAAAGTCAAAAATTGTAGGGGCGGGTTTTGACCAAAAGTTGAAGGCTAAAGCGCTCGATCTATCTGCTAAACCCGCCCCTACAAAAGTCACAAGTCAAGAGTCTAGATAGCGTTAAAGCAAATGTTGTCAAACGATGGCGGGAAGGCAGAAACGGTTTCCCAGTTTGGAACAGCGCTGAATGCTCGCAGTATTTCACAGCTTGAATGGGTTCCCCACTGATGCGATCGCTTGCTAAAGTCTTTTTAGTTCTTACTCCTGACTTCGCGTACTAAGCTGTATGCATTTAACTTACACCATCAATGCGATCGAAACGCCTGTTTCCACTGTTAATCACAAACATTTCGACTTCTGATTTTTGTACGGGCGGGTTGAGCAAATAGATTCACAACTGCACCAGGAATCTTCAGTCAAAACCCGCCCCTACCATTCCTGACTTCTGACTTACCTAGTTTGTACTCAAATAGGCTTCTAATGCTTCCGAACCGCCAACGAGTCTTCCATCGATAAAGACTTGCGGTACTGTCATTGCTCCCGTCATTGCCCGTAGAGAACGGGTTGTCGCATCTTGTCCTAAAACAATTTCTTCGTATTCAATGCCGCGTTCTTGCAACATTTCCTTGGCACGGGCGCAGAACGAACAACCGACTTTGGCAAACAAAGAGACGCACTTCGGTTTTGCTGCTTCTGGGTTGATGTAATTAAGCATGGTTTCGGCATCGGATACTTTAAAGGGATCTCCTGGTTCCTCTGGCTCGATAAACATCTTTTCTACTACACCATCTTTTACTAGCATGGAATAGCGCCAAGAACGCTTGCCAAAACCCAAATCCGATTTGTCTACTAACATTCCCATTCCGTCAGTAAACTCGCCGTTGCCATCGGGAAGAAAAGTTACCTTGTCTGCACCTTGGTCTTTTGCCCATTCGCTCATGACAAAGGCATCATTGACAGAAACGCAAACAATTTCATCAACACCGTTCTCTTTAAAAGCTGGTGCTAAATCGTTGTAGCCTGGAACGTGGGTTGACGAGCAAGTTGGCGTATACGCCCCTGGTAACGAGAAAACTACAACTGTCTTACCATTAAATATCTCGTCAGTAGACATATCTAACCAGCCATTATTCTGGCGAGTCCGAAATTTAACGCTGGGTACTTTTTGTCCTTCACGGTTAGACAGCACGGTATCTCCTTTACTTCACAAATCAACATACAAACAAAGCGTACTCGTTATGAGTTTATCTGTCAACTCTTTCGATCGCGTTGCTATACTACTACACGTGGATACTGCAACTTATCCTGAAGCTTGGGAAACTAGCAGACGAAGACAAAAATATGCCAGAAAATGCTTGGAATACATCCCTCTACGAGAGTAAACATGGGTTTGTGTGGCAGTACGGCGAATCGCTGCTAGAGTTACTGTCACCACAGCCAGGAGAAAGAATTTTAGATCTCGGTTGCGGCACGGGACAATTAACAGAAAAAATTGCGATCGCGTAGGTGAGCAATGCCCGCCCTACTGTTTAATTCTGGGTAGATATAACATAATTAATGACTATAGGCGTAAGCTTATCTATTACATCTGAAATTATTTCACGATCTGCCTTCGTCCAAACTCTCGGTTGACCGAATATACAGGGTTGTAAAATACCCCATAGTCGATCTTCGTAACATATGTGAGCGTGAATTAAGGCTCGGTGTCCGAAAGTTTTATGCTCGAAATCTTTATTGACCACTTTTGGATCTGCTATCTCTACATCTTCCACAAAAATTGATGGTTCGGCACGTAAAGCGGCTGCAAATAGAGGATCTTCGTTTGCTAAGTTGGCGGGTTCTGCTTTCCAATCTGAATCTGTTACATCAGGATATTCAGGACTGCGACACCAACAATTCACAACTTTACCAATATTAGTTTGAGGATGACGTAAATAGAGAAAACAGCGATCGCATTGTAATAGATCTCCTAATGCTGGTAGTAAAGCTGAAAAAATTGCTTCTGGCTGATTATGTTCGGATAGAATATTACTTAGAATGGCTAAATGTTTCATATGAAAAATCAATATGTAGTTAGTATGTAAATTATTACCTTATGTTTGAAACGTTTGACAACAATCTTAGGATATAGGCGCACAAATTTAATGCACGAGCTGTAAGGATGCATAGCCGTGTCCCTACTACAAATGCGCATCTCTACAAATATGCTTTGCTAAAAAATTTTCGATCTAAGTCTTTTGATAGGGTTTATCTGGCGATCGCTCTGTCTAAGCTGATACGTAGATACGTTGAGGAAAAGATTATGCCTAGCGGTCATGCAAATCATAAAGGCACGAGCGATAAACCCAATACAAATGCAGCGGGTCAAATGGATATTGCTGCCGATAAATCAACTGACCCCACAGAAGATGTCTTGCCAGAAGGAGCTACAACCAATACAACTAGAACCGATGAATTTGTAGACTATCCTCCTGCATATCAGCGTCCAGAAGAATCAGAATCTAGTCAGGATAAATAAGTGAATTTATGGCGATTGCAAATTGTTAGTTTGATAGGGTGCGATCGCCTCTTCAAATTCTTCTAAAGCTTGTACGCTTCCTACCTGCCAAGCACGTTCTACTGTAGTAAAAATAATTTGATTTAAAGGTAGTTGAGGAAAAGTCGGGCTAGCATTAGACTCGATATATTCACCATTGCTAAGGAGATAAATTTTTAACCTACCACTGTCATAAACCCAAATTTCAGGAAAGCCAATATCTTTATATGCATCTAACATTGTTTTAGAAGTTACTTCTATTTCGATTGCCAAATCTGGAGGAGGATCGCCAGGTTGTAATCTACGACGACCAACCATACGTTGATAGTTTTGAATATAGAAACAAGCATCGGGTTCAACCCCTGCTATACCCTCTTGTGTAAAAGTAGTTGAACCAAAAGGTTCGTATCTTCTACCCGTTCTTTTCAACAAGATTTTAATCGTATCTGAAATTATATCTTTTGGTCGTTCGCGTTCGGGTAAGGGAACCATTATTTCTAAAGTATTCTGACTGTAGGCTATTCTTGCAGCTCGATGTTCGCCTAATTCGTGCAAGATTAACTCAAATTCTTGCCAACTAACGTTGGGAATAGTCACTACACTACCAGGAGCCAGCTGCATTTGGCTAACAGGTTTGACGACAGAACTTGTGGTAGTCATAGGGAGATTGACAATATATCGACTCAGAGCGGGTTTATCTTCTAGCTTCGTAGCGAACCCGCTCCTACAGTGTATGCGATCGCTAAATTGAAATTGCTCTACACTTTAAACTTCTCGACAATCCGTTTCATTGCCTCTTCAACATTTTCGCGACTGTTGAATGCAGAGATACGGAAGTAGCCTTCACCAGCCGCACCAAATCCAGAACCAGGCGTTCCCACCACATTACAAACTTGCAGCAATTTATCGAAGAAATCCCAACTGGATAAACCGTGCGGGGTTTTTACCCAAACATAAGGTGCATTCACGCCGCCATATACTTCTAAACCCGCAGCCATCAGTTGAGTGCGAATAATTTTGGCATTTTCTAAATAGAAATTGACAAGAGCGTTAATTTGGGATTTACCCGCTTCCGAATAAACAGCCTCAGCACCGCGCTGCACGATGTAAGATACGCCATTAAATTTGGTAGATTGACGACGATTCCACAATTTCCATAATTCTACATCCGAACCATCAGCAGCTTTTGCCTTGAGGGTTTTGGGTACGACAGTTAAAGCGCAGCGCGTACCTGTAAAGCCAGCATTTTTAGAAAAAGAACGAAATTCAATCGCGCAATCTCTAGCCCCTTCAATTTCATAAATAGAATGGGGTAGATCTGGATCTGTGATGTAAGCTTCGTAGGCAGCATCGAAGAAAATTATGGAATTGTTAGCTTTGGCGTAGTTTACCCACGCTTGGAGATGTTCCTGCGTTGCTGTCGCACCTGTAGGGTTGTTAGGGAAACACAAATAAATCAAATCGACTTTTTGAGTCGGAATTTCGGCAGTAAAGTTGTTTTCTGCCGTTACGGGAAGATAGACTAAACCGCCATACTCGCCTTTCTCGTTTGCCTCTCCCGTATGTCCAGCCATCACATTCGTATCGACATACACGGGATATACAGGATCGGTAACGGCAATCGTGTTATCTTTGCCAAAAATATCGAGAATATTGCCCGTATCGCACTTAGAACCATCAGAAATAAAAATTTCTGAAGCGTCAATATCGCATCCTCGCGATTGAAAATCGTGGCTAGCAATCTTCTCCCGTAACCAAGCATAACCTTGTTCGGGACCGTAGCCTTTAAAAGTAGCGCGATCGCCCATTTCTTCCACAGCGTGAATCATCGCCGTGCGACAGGCTTCTGGTAATGGTTCGGTGACATCGCCAATTCCCAACCGGATAATTTTCGCCTCGGGATTCGCCTCAGCAAATGCATTCACCCGCCGCGCAATTTCAGGAAACAGGTAGCCTGCTTTGAGTTTCAGGTAGTTATCGTTAATCTTTGCCACGATCGATCTCCATGTGTGCCGTAAATAATTTTAAGGGTCATTTGTCATTAGTCATTTGTCATTTGTGAGTGGCTAGTGACTGTATTCTTTTCTAACCACCAGCCACTAGTCACCAGTCACTAATAACTAAGACGACACAGCCGAATGCGATCGAGAATTTGTGCGCCTTGTTTTTGGTAAAATTCGATGCCGCGATTGTTGTTGGCGTTCACTGTCCATTCTATGCGTCCGCAATCGTTCTCGCTGGCGAGGGTTGATAAGTAGTTGAGTAATGCGGTTCCGACTCCTTGTCCGCGCATATGTGGCTGTACAAATAAATCGTCGAGCCAGATACTCGGTTTACCGAGAAAACTGGAGTAGGTGTAGAAAAATAAGGCAAATGCGATCGCGCAGTTATCGACTTCTGCTAATAATACTCTCGCTAATGGCGATCGCCCAAATAATGTTTTCTCTAGCTGCTGGGGAGTTGCTTGCAGTTCGTCTAGATATCCATCAAATGCTGCTTTTTGACGGATAAACGAAAATATTTGCTCTAAATCCTCAACTGTTGCTAGGCGAATTTGAATATTGATATTACTCATCTGATGCATCCATTGCTTACTTACCAGTACTGTAGAAAAGGTTATTTGAGATGTCCAATATATATTTGATGCAACATTTATACTCAGAAAATATAATTGTTTGGTCGGGAGTCGGGAGACAAGAGAGACAAGGGAGACAAGAGAGACAAGGAAGACAAGGGAGAGTAATAACAAATGACCAATGACCAATGACCAATGACCATCATGGAACTTCGTCACTTGCGCTATTTCGTGGCGGTTGCAGAGGAATTAAATTTCAGTCGCGCCGCCGAACGCCTTCACATTGCTCAACCACCGTTAAGTCAGCAAATTCGCGATTTAGAGGCTGAAATTGGAGTCAGATTGTTCGATCGCACTAAACGACGTGTAGAATTGACTGCTGCGGGTCGAGTATTTTTAGAAAAAGTACGACAGTCACTTGGGCAAATCGAGCAAGCTGTGGAAGCAGCACAACGAGCGAGTCGCGGCGAAATTGGACGTTTGAGCTTGGGGTTTAATAGTTCGGCGACATATAGCGTTTTACCCACCTTATTAAAAGCCTTTCGAGAACGATGTCCAGAGGTAGTATTGGATTTACATGAATTGACAACGCTGCAACAAATCTTGCAGTTACAACAACAGCAAATTGATGCGGGGATTCTTTACTTACCAATTGATTTAGAAGAGATAGAGTTAGAAATAGTTTCTGTGTTAAAAGAAGGCATGGCAATCGCAATCCCAGAAACTCATCCTCTCGCTACATCCACTCAAATATCAATCCGAGCCTTGAGTCAAGAATTATTCATTTTGCCACCCGCGCGTTTAGGTAGTGGACTTTACAATCAAATTAGGCAATTTTTTCAACAAACAGAGTTTAGTCCAATAGCAGTGCAAGAAGCAATACAACTACAAACTAGCATTAGTTTAGTAGCAGGTGGTGTAGGAGTGGCGCTAGTACCGACTTCTCTACAAAATTTACAGCGAGCCGGGGTGATATATCGATCGCTTATAGAACCAACCCCTGAAATTGAAATTGCTGTAGCATGGCGAAAGGACGAGCGATCGCCTATTTTGCAGAACTTTATTGAATCTGTAAAAAATAATAATGATAGAAACTATTTCTGAAACAATCGCAAAATTAGTTATGTAGCACACAGCAATTGCTTTAGCTTTGACATTATAAATTTATCTTTCCGTAATTGCTGCCCACCAAAGAAATATTTAATCATTTTTAATAGCGGTCGAACAAGGACTCAATATAGAATATAGGTTTGAATCTTATGGCAATGTAAATCATTCATAAACAACAGACAATGGGTGAGCAATGCCCACCCTACATTTAAATTTCATACTAATTGATTTATCAACATTTTCCTGTAGAGACGTTACATGTAACGTCTCTACAGGAAACAAAAATAAATCTCAACTAAAGCTAAAATGACTGATTTTTGACTTTTGTACGGGCGGATTTAAATCGGAAATTACCGAGCGTCCGTGTGTACATTAAGAAATAAACCCGCCCCTACTTAACTTTTGACTTTTCAAAGGTGAGCAGCAGTGAGTCAACAATATACCCAGCCAACGATCGCCGAACGCGCTCATGACATTCTCCGCTCCGAGCAGTCGAGCAATCCCCTCAACTCTATTTTTACTCCCCAGAACGTCGCTGTAATTGGAGCTAGCGAAAAACAAGGTAGCGTCGGGCGTACCCTGCTATGGAATCTCATCAGCAATCCATTTGGTGGAACTGTATTTCCCGTCAATCCTAAACGTCCTAGCGTATTGGGAATTAAAGCTTATCCCACCATTCAAGATGTCCCCGCGCCAGTCGATCTCGCAGTCATAGCAATTCCTGCACCTGCCGTACCAGGGGCGATCGCAGAGTGTGTTGCCGCAGGAGTTAAAGGTGCGATTATTATTTCTGCTGGATTTAAAGAAGCTGGAGTGGCTGGGATCGAGTTAGAACGGCAAGTGCTGGAACAAGCACGTCGAGGCAATCTGCGAATTGTCGGACCTAACTGCCTGGGAGTAATGAGTCCGCATACAGGGTTAAATGCTACGTTTGCTAGCGCGATCGCCCGACCTGGTAATGTTGGTTTCATTAGCCAAAGTGGAGCGCTCTGCACGGCAATCCTCGATTGGAGCAAGCAAGAAAATGTCGGTTTTAGCGCCTTTGTATCCATCGGTTCCATGCTTGATGTTAATTGGGGCGATCTCATCTATTATCTCGGTGACGATCCTCATACCAAAAGTATCGTCATTTACATGGAGTCTATTGGTAATGCGCGATCGTTCCTTTCGGCAGCTAGGGAAGTCGCACTGACGAAACCAATTATCGTCCTCAAAGCAGGTCGGACGGAGGCAGCAGCAAAAGCGGCGGCTTCCCATACAGGAGCGCTAGCTGGTAGCGATGTCGTATTAGATGCAGCTTTCCGGCGTTCCGGCGTATTGCAAGTCAACCGGATCTCTGACTTATTTGATATGGCGGAGGTGTTAGCAAAACAACCCCGTCCTAAAGGTCGGCGCTTAACGATTCTTACCAATGCTGGTGGACCTGGGGTACTGACTACCGATGCCTTAATTGCTATGGGGGGAGAACTGTCAGAATTAACCGAGGAGACTCACATCGAATTGAATCGATTCCTACCTACCCACTGGAGCCGCAGCAACCCAATTGACATTCTAGGAGATGCCGAACCCCAGCGTTACACTCAAGCCTTAGAGGTCGCAGCAAAAGACCCAAATAGCGATGGTTTGTTGGTAATTTTGACCCCACAAGCCATGACTGACCCTACCAAGACGGCAGAAGCATTGAAACCCTATGCTAATGTGACGGGTAAACCCATTCTGGCGAGTTGGATGGGCGGTGCAGATGTCATCGACGGGGACAAGATCCTCAATAATGCTGGTATCCCCACTTATCAATATCCAGATACAGCCGCTCGCGTATTCAGCCTGATGTGGCGTTATAGCTACAATTTGCGTGGTATCTACGAAACTCCTGCTTTACCAGTAAATTTAGCAGATAGCAACAGCTGTTCCCTGGTGACACAAATTATTGATACAGCACGACAGCAGGGACGCACGATCTTGACGGAGGTTGAATCTAAGCAAGTGCTAGCTGCTTACGGTATTCCCGTCGTTCCGACTTACATTGCCAGAAGTGAAGCAGAAGCAGTTGAATATAGCGATCGCATTGGATATCCTGTCGTCCTGAAACTCTTTTCCGAAACCATTACCCACAAAACCGATGTCGGCGGCGTGCAGTTAAATTTACCCGATGCCGATGCCGTGCGTTCTGCTTACCACAAAATTGAAACTTCTGTCAACCAACACGTCCAAAATAATCCTCCCCACGCACCACTCACCACGCACCACGCACCACCATTCTTAGGCGTTACCGTTCAACCAATGCTGAAATTGGATGGTTACGAATTGATTATTGGCAGCAGTCTCGATCCACAATTCGGTTCTACGCTGCTATTTGGCTTAGGGGGACAGTTAGTGGAGGTATTTAAAGATCGAGCGATCGCCCTACCTCCCTTAAATACGACTCTGGCACGCCGAATGATGGAACAAACCCAAATTTACAAAGCATTGCAAGGAGTCAGAGGTAGAAAAAGCATCGATCTAGAAGCACTAGAACAACTTTTGGTATTATTCAGTCAACTCGTAGTCGAACAGCGGTGGATTAAGGAAATTGATATCAATCCGTTGCTGGCTCGTCCTGATTCTCTCCTTGCACTGGATGCGCGGATCGTTTTGCATTCACCGGAAACACCAGAAGACCAATTACCGAAACTGGCGATTCGTCCTTATCCCCAGCAGTACGTGAGTCAATGGACGATGAGAGATGGCACGATCGTTACTATTCGCCCGATTCGTCCCGAAGACGAACCTTTAATGGTGCAGTTTCATCAAACTCTATCGGAGGAAAGTGTCTATTTTCGTTATTTTCATTTGATT
>NZ_JBOFLP010000324.1:0-8136 GCF_051657925.1 Chroococcidiopsis sp. | reverse complement strand
CCCCAGTGGTGCAACTATTCGCTTTGCTCACTTGCAGCACGAAAAAAACATTTACGACTGGCAAGGAAGTCAGCTTGCTAGGATCGGTTTTGATGAATTAACCCATTACACCCAAAAGCAATTTTTCTACTTGCTTTCTCGCAATCGTTCTACATCAGCAATAGCACCGCAAATTAGGGGAACTTGTAACCCTGATGCTGATTCATGGGTAGCTAAACTTATTTCTTGGTGGATTGACGATGATGGCTATCCCATAAGCGAACGATCTGGAGTGCTGCGCTATTTTGTCCGCCAAGGCGATGAAATGCGATACGCGGATAGTATTGTTGAATTGCAAGAATCTTTCCCAAACCTGCAACCGAAATCGCTGACTTTCATCCCTTCGTCAATCTTTGACAATAAAATTGGCTTAAGCAAAGACCCAGGGTATTTAGCTAACCTCCAAGCACTACATCCTGTAGATCGTGCAAGACTTCTAGAAGGCAACTGGAAAATTCGCACGGATTCAGGCGCATTTATCAATCGCTCATTCTTTGAAATAGTAGAAGACTTCCCTGATACTGGAACTATAGTTCGAGCTTGGGATATGGCAGGGACAGAAAAACACCTAAAAAATGACCCTGATTATACTTGCGGAGTAAAAATGCTCAAGTCCGGTAATTTATACTATGTCCTAGATGTAATTCAAGTACAAATATCAGCAGCCCAAGTCAACGATCTAATACTAAGAACTGCACTCAATGACGGCGTTGGTTGTAAAGTGCGTTTCGAGATAGAACCAGGAAGCGCAGGTAAGATAAATGCTAGTACCCTAACAAAAATGTTAGTAGGCTATGACGCGGCAGGAATAAGGAGTCAAGGCGATAAGCTAACCCGCGCCAAGGGCTTTGCTACCGCTGCTGCTAACTCGCAGGTAAAATTAGTTAGGGCTGCGTGGTGCGATCGCTATTTATCAGAGTTGCATAACATACCAGAATCGCCTCATGATGACCAGTTGGATGCGTCAGCAATTTGTTATAACGAGCTATCAAAGCCTTCTATCATTACTCCACAAGCAAAATCCTACCGAACATGGTAAAAAATAGGCGATCGCAGTCAATAGTAGAAGAAAACCTCGCGTATTACGAAGGCGGTGAAGAGGTTTTTAGTCTTGGCTGGATTGGACCACGCCTAGAGCCAAAAGACGAACACTACGAAGAGGTAATGGAAGCGATCGCCAAAGTCTTCCAATCCTCCAACAAAATAAAAGAATGCATAGATCGCCACCGCAATGCGATCGTAGGCAAGAAACCCCATTGGTACTTCGCAGACCCAGCAGGTAATAGAGTAGAAGATGATACGGCATCAGTTGCAGAATTATTGCTTCAGTGCTGGATAGATAGACAGTATCGCCTTGCTATCTCATCAGAATCAGCGTTAACCAATGCGATCGCTGAATGCACCAAAAATATGCTCGTCACTGGTCGCGGTTATCTCCGCTTATGGTCCCCCAAACGGTTTAGAAATTCGCCAGACCTAATTAATCGCGTTGCCCTGCACTCGCCGCATCCCGATAGTGTAATTATTAACCGCGACGATGACGAATTTACAGATTCAATCGAGTACCACTATACCTTTGGCGAACTCAAGCGAGTTGAAGTACAGCGAATTGATGAAGTAAGTAATTTCACAATCTTTACGACCCTGGACGAACAAGGGATAGAGATAGAAGAAGAGACAATCGCCTTGGACTTAGGTGGCAGGTATTCAATTTATGAGATGCGATCGCCCTCATTAATTACAGATTCAGTCAAGCGCGCTCAAAATGCCATCAACTTCGCGTTAACTATGATGATCAGAAACGCTGAGGTCGGCGGTTTTAGAGAACGCTTGATTCTCGGAGCGCAACCACCTGGGAGATGGGAAGATGACAAGTTTTACCCTGACAATGAGTTTAGAGTAGGACCAGGGCAGACAGCATTTCTACAAGGCGCACCACTGCACGACGAAATGGGACAGTTAAAAGGTTACACGAACCCCTCAGTTTACAGCGCAGAACCCGTATCGCCTCAAACCTTTATCGATACAGCCCAGGCTTTTACTGCAAACATCTACCATCAATTTTCCCAATCGCATCTCTTAGGCTCTGACCTACAACTATCTGGAGTATCTAGAGAACAAGCGCGGCAAGACTTCGAGACTACATTAGGAGAACATAGCGATATTGTGGCGGCAGCGATCGCCGGAGCATACGGCAGCGCCCTGATGATGTTGAACCAAGATAGCACTGACACTTATCGCAATCTAGATATTGTCGTACAACTTCGCCTTAGTGCAACTTCGCCACTCCCAGAAGAACTAGACCGTATCCTCAAGTTCCAGCAGGCGGGGTTGTTATCGAAGGCGACGGCTATGAGTTTGTCTGGATTCATCGAAGATACGGATGCTGAACTTGCGCTTCTCGCTGAGGAAGATCGCGATCGCACGGTAGTTGAAGATACTACCAGTCTTTTGGTATCAGGAGCCATCGACCAGCCAACGGCAGAAGCTACTTTGCGATCGCGTCGGGTGCTGGCGCAAGATACTAATAGTAGCGATCGTACAAATGAGGTACTAAATGGCAACAATTGATGATGTTTACGCAAGAGGTGGGAATTGGCAACTAATGACGAGGATAAATTCATTCCCAAGGGACAACCACTATCTGCTGAAGAA
Organism: Chroococcidiopsis sp.; assembly: GCF_051657925.1. Lineage (NCBI taxonomy): Bacteria > Bacillati > Cyanobacteriota > Cyanophyceae > Chroococcidiopsidales > Chroococcidiopsidaceae > Chroococcidiopsis > Chroococcidiopsis sp. The sequence goes on along the minus strand of NZ_JBOFLP010000324.1, from coordinate 5,442 downwards.
TTAGCGGAATATACCTCTGGTGGGGAAGAGGTTGTTATTCGTCGCTCGGATGTGGAGAAAGCGATCGCTACTTCTGACGCTGAACTTAAGAAATATTTAGAAGCTGGGCAGAAGAAAAATGGATAACGTGAGTAAAGAACAAATCACTCGTATGACACTTGAATCAATTGCTAGGGTACGCATAGCTCTAGTTAAAGCAGTAGAAGAAGGCGCACAAGCTATGGCGATGGAGCAATACGTTAGAGCCATCGATAACCTTGAAGATGCTCTTGATTATTTTACTCCTGATGACGATGAGGACGATAATAAACCATTACCTTATAGCCCGCAGCCAGACTTAAGCGCTAAAGAATTTGACAATTTACGAAAAGCTGCTGTAGATCATATTTTTAGGATACATATAGGTTTAGGAGGAAAATAGTTTTGTCTACAATTTGTAGACATTTACAATGACAGCTTTTATAGTTGGCACTGGTACTCAAAGAGTCTCTTACGCTCGCAAGGTCGGAAAGTATCGTGATGACAATACGGGGCGCTTTGTAAGCCGCGATCGCATCCTCCGTTTAGTTGACGAAGAAGTAGCACGCCTAGCCACCCGCATGAAAGCCCACGCCCGAAACCTAACGGCGGGTAATATCGATTTGCCGACATTCCAACAAAGAGCCGTAGAGGATTTAAAGCTTAGTCACGTAAGAATGGCAATCTTGGGCAGTGGGGGTAAAAGTCTAACCACATCAGCCCAATACGGGGCAACGGGTAGATTGCTACGGGAGCAATACAATTATTTTGATGGCTTTGCCCGTGATTTAGCTGCGGGGAAGTTGACTAAGGCACAAGCGATTCAAAGAGCCTCCCTTTACGGTGCAAGTACCCGCTCCGCATTCCATCAGTCAGAGAAGATAGCTAGAGGGAGGGAGGGGTTTAAGCTGGCTTCGAGGGTATTGGATGCAGGCGCGCAGCATTGCCCTTCCTGTTTGCGGTATAGCACTAATGGGCTTTTTGTTCCTATAGAGCAGATAATAAGTCCTGGCGTGAACTGCGAATGCCGTTTTAGATGCCGCTGTAGAATTGAGTGGAAAAAAGATAATAGATAGCTATACTTGAAATGTCATCAACTGCTTATAGAATATGGATTACGCCGAAGCGCTAAGACAAATTGAAAGCCTAGAAAACGGCAACGAACTAATTAGTGCAATCAAGGGTAGAGTTGATGGCATCCTAGAAGAAAAGCGCCGCGCTGTAAGTAGCAGTAGTACAGAGCGCGATCGCGCTTCCCAATTAGAAAATATAGTAGACCAAATATTTAAACTAACTGGCGCAGAAGGTGACAACCCAGTAGCCAAAACCCAATCTTTCACAAATAAATACAATTCATTATTATCTGAGTCCAACAACAATCAAAAAACTATATCCAGTTTAGAAGCTGCCAAAAATGCAGCAGAGCAAGCCAAGAATGAAGCCGAAACAAAACTTATTGAAGCGGATAGAAATATTAAAGTGACAGAGGCAGCGATCGCATCTAAAGCTAATCCAAACGTACTTAAAAAGTTATTAACCGACAATCAATTAAGTTTAGAAGTAAGTACAGCAGAGGATAATAGCAAACAAGTACTTGTAGTTAAAGGCGAAGAGAAGTTACCATTGACTGAGTTTGCCCAAAGTAATTGGGCTGATTTCCTGCCTTCTTTGTTTCCGAGTAGTGGTTCTACGCCACCGAAGCCACCATCTGTGCTTCCTGGTGGTAGTCCAGGCGGACAAAAGAAAGAGAATCCCGATCCAGTGAAAAGCTATATTGCTGCTTCTGGATATGGACTGAAAACTAAAACTACTGGGTAGTTTGCAATAAAAGGGAATAGGGAATAGGGAATAGCGCTCGCAGCTTTCTTGGAGGCGACCTCCAAGAAGCTTTGATGCGAGCGATGCTTTTATCCTATTACCCATTACCTATTACCTATTCCCTATAAATATCGCTCTTGGAGGGCAAACCAGAAGTCCAGGGGACAGAGGTAAGTCTGCACGGAATTTTTTGGAGGAGGAACTCCGCCAAAAAGATTCCTCATTAACCTATCCCTTATGGAACGTGGCAAATCCTTATTACACAAAGCCCCGCATTCACTTCGGGGACTATCAATCAATCTCGCCTCAGTGGTCGGGGACTCCCCAGCACCAGCCTAAAGTATTAGTGCCTGGGGGCGGTCATTTAAATGCAAGTGCCTTTACAGCTTTGTCCAATGCCACGCCGATTACAGTGGCGGCGGCAGGGGCGGCAGCGGGTGCGACTACTATTCCTTTACAAAGTGCGATCGCATCTGCTGTTCCCAGTGGCAAGATATTAGATTTCACTGGCGCAGGTAAGTTTGCCAAACTGACGGCTGCCGCAGCAGAAGGTGCGACTAGCCTAACAGTTGAAGCCTTGCCTCAAGCTTTAGTCGCTGGCGATATGGCTTATTACAGCATGGGCGATTATCTACTTGTCCAGTCTGGCACTTTGGTAGGACGTACTTATGCCGAACGCGATGCTGGAATTGGTTACGGTCCTTATGCTACAGGAGACGAGGAAGCGCACTTGCTCATGTTCGATGTGCATGATGCGCTAACAGACAACGAAGCAGAATTATACATGGCTAAGTCCAATAATGTAGTTTACGAGAACTTTCTACCCAATTGGACTAGCTTATCAACAGAAATCAAGACCTTTATAAGGGCAAACTATAACTGCCTAATAGGAGTAGCGTAAGATGGCAGACATTTTTGCACTCCACAGGGAAATCGTAGAAGAGGGGCATCTAGAAACTTTAGCCCGCGATCCTCGCATTCAGTTTGGTACTCCGGCAAGGCGTTATATCGGCGCAGAGATATTGCCCGACAGACCTGTAACAGAAAACCAGTTCACCGAATCAGATATCCGCTACTTTACAAGTCCTGCTAATGATGCGACTCGTTACTCCGAGCCGCAAATGAAACAGGTAGCGCAGGCGGCGACATTTGATGTCAAACTTGGCGAACTCGATATTGCTGCCCAGCTAACAGGTAGAGATTTTGATAATATCCGTAAGATAGCGATCGCTAATCCAACAGGTGCTAAAAATCAATTAATCGCTTGGCTAAACACTGGGCTTAATTTGTCTTTAGTTGAGAAAGTCGAAATCCAGCGCTGGAATGCGTTGCTTGATGCGGCGGTGCAGATTGTCGGAACTAATGGCAAAGTTAGCACCGTCCCCTTAGATAATCCAGTTGGGCATCGTATTACCGTTCCTTCTGGCACAACTGCTGCACCGACTGGGTGGTATGGCAACGAGGACCCGATGGACGCAATCTTTGCGATGAAAACCTTTTTATCAGGCAAAGGTTACGAGCTATTGCGGGTAATTGGCGACAGCGAAATCACTAATGCTTTAGTTACAAACCCCGTGATGCAAAGTCGCCTTGGGACTTTAACTATTGCTGGTGGCGAACTAACTAGCCGCGTGGGGTTAGTGTCGAAGCAGGCTCTAGATGCTTATATCCAGAGCTTCGGTATTCCGGCAATTGAGGAATACAACCTTACTTACCGCACTCAGATAGGCACTGGTTTCTTCAAGCGCCGAGGTACTTTGGCATTTATCTGTGCCACTGGGCGCAGCGAAACTATCGACAATGGCGACGCAACGCTTTCAGTATTAGAAAACGTTGCCGGATACAACGCCGTTGGTTTAGCTGTTGGTGAGGACAATCCTGGCAGGGTAATTCGTACCGAAGCGCGGAACCTCAAGCCAATTGGTATTTACGGTCAAGCCTTCCAAACAAGCTTTCCGGTCTTAACTGAACCCGAAGGTGTAGGTGTACTAACAATTCCTCGTCCAATTGCCGCATAAAAACCTATGAAAGCAAAACTTGAGACTGCCTACCGTTGGCAAGGTAAGACCTATTTACCAGGGGAAGAGGTTGAGATACCGGAAGACTTAGCTAAAGCTATTGGGATAGAGAAGAAGGAAGAGGAGAAGCAGAAGGAAGAGGAAGAGAAGGAGGAAACCCCAAGCCCTGCTACCAAATCTAGGACTAAAGCCTAATGCCGTACTTGGATAAAGCAGAAGCATTAGTGCGATCGCGCGAACGGGCAGCAAATGCCGGACCGGAAGCCGAAGCCTTCATGAACGAGTTTCTAGACTTGTCGGCAAGGAAGGATATTTCAGGCAATATTCACTTCGCACCGTTTCTTACTGCCGCCGTTTGGCTTGAACAATCACCTCAATTCCAAATGCTCAAAAAAGCAGAAGACGGGGTTGAGTTCGATCAAATGCGAGTAGCGATCGCATCTCTTCGCGCCCTCCAAGCCGCCTACGATGCCGCAAATATGTTGATGATTCCCGCAGGGATGGAAGCAGTTGCAAGAGTGGAAAGTAAAAAGCTACCTCTCTTTAGTACACAGATACTAAGGACAAAAGTTTCGCCATGAGCAGCCCCTTTGCCACATTTGCTAATGCAACTTTGACGTTCAACGTCCCCACTGGGAACGTAACAACTAATGCAGTCGGAAATAGGGTAGTAGAGACATCGCCTTTGCAGTTTACCGCCATGCTCAAACCCGTAAAGGATGCGGCAGAAGTGAGCTTCTACGTGGGCGATGACGACGTGAGCGAATTAATGAAGGGGTACTTGGTAGAGCCATTAATCTTTCCACCTACCCTGACTGCACCGATTGAAGGCAAGGCGGAGGTTAAAACAGCAATTGGGGTAAGTAAAACTGGGACTTTTAAACTGCTTCCCTTAACACAATCGCCTTATCTAACGGGTTTAGGTATTGACTTCCTCACAAAAATCACTGGGGTGTTTCGACGTGGCTAATATCAAAATTGATACCGCAAAAATCAATAGAGCGATCGCGCGTAGCTTTGATCGTGCCGTAGAGCGGACAAGCGAAGCGATGGATTATGCTATTGACGCAGACTTATACGACTATCCGCGTACCACTATAAGACGGTCGGGTGAAATCGTGTCGTCTCCTCGAAATTTGGTTGATTTGGGTAATTTAAAAGACTCTAAAGTTGTAGCCCGTTCTAGTGATGGCAATACTGCGGAGTTTTCTTGGAATGTCGATTACGCGATCGCCGTTCATGACGGTTACACAACCAAAACGGGTAAGGACGTGCCACCGCGCAAATGGACGGAAAAAGGTATTGAGGAAGCCGACCCCATAACCTTTTTTGGTGAAGCGCTAGGGAGGCAATTGTGATTCAACCTATTGAAGTGCGATCGCAGTTTCTTACTCTACTCAATGGCTTGATTGGCACTTACAAGTTTAGTGATGGGCGGATAGAACAAGCGATCGCTATCCTCCCCGACGAGGATCACGGTTGGGACTTTCCCAATAACGGCACTGTACCAACTGGAATTGAGTGCGTAATTATTCGCCCCTATCCAACCATTAAAGAATTACTAGGAGGTCGGCAAAAAAAATATGAG
>NZ_JBOFLP010000323.1:0-6841 GCF_051657925.1 Chroococcidiopsis sp. | reverse complement strand
GAACGAATTACAGTGGATAGAACCACAATTGCGATCGCCCATCGTCTTTCCACCGTGCGCAATGCCGATTGTATCTACGTCATGGAGTATGGCAAACCGATCGAAGCGGGAACCCACGAACAACTCCTAGAACGTGGAGAAATCTACGCCACGCTCTGGCGCGTCCAATCCGGCATAAAATAAATTTGTTCCTCATGGAATAACTACCAATTACCAATTACCAATTACCAATTACCAATTACTAACTATGTTCTCATTTGGTAGCCCTCAACCTGTCGGAGAAGATGGACAATGGCGACAGCAATTAGATTGGTTTGTTAAGGAGAATCAACAAGAGTTAGCAGCGCTATCTTGGGGGTTGTTTTTGGAAAAAGGAGCCAGCGATGACACCTTGGGTATCGACATCCAACCGACACCGCATTTTATCTTTTGTCCTAAATCTGCAATTGAAAAATTAAACGATTGCGTCAACAGTCAGATCCAAGAAGTTTTAGGATTTATTGAGGCTCATAATCCTGAAAAACAAGTTTTAATTCTTGGTATTGGTAACGGACAAATTAAGTTAATTCAATTTGAAATCGAACCCCCTCCCCCTGTTTGTTTCGAGCATCTTGCTTCTGATGTAGATACATTATTAGGTAGATTGGAAGAGCGTTTGAGCCAGTACGTGCAAACATGACTTTTAAACTAGAAAATGTCGTCCCTTGGGGGCGATCGATGCAAGAATATGTAAGGATGTTCGACCTCAAACCTGACGAACTAAAACTAAACATTCTAGATTGTGGTGGTGGTCCCGCTAGCTTTAATGCAGAAATGGCACAACAAGGATACAGCGTAATTTCTGGCGATCCAATCTATCAATTTACTGCGGCAGAAATTGCTCGGCGAGTGCAGGAAACTTATCAAACCATTATTGACGGGACTAAAATTCATTACGATCGCTTTGTGTGGCAAGATATTCAGTCGCCGGAAGAGTTAGGCAAAATTAGAATTGCAGCGATGAACAAATTTATTGTCGATTTTCCATTGGGACTGCAACAAGGTAGATATGTTACAGACGAATTACCTTACCTATCATTTCATTCGCATCAGTTCGATTTAGCGTTATGTTCTCATTTTCTCTTCACTTATTCCGATAACCTTTCCTTAGATTTTCACATAGCAGCGATTAGCGAAATGTGTCGAGTGGCAAAAGAAGTCAGAATTTTTCCACTATTAGTTCAATTTTCAGGAGAAATTTCGCCGTGGCTGCAACCAGTTATAGATGAAATGCAAAAACAAGGATGTGAAGTAGAAATTAGACAAGTAGCTTATCAGTTTCAAAAAGGTGGCGATCGCCTTTTAACAGTGACCAGTGACCAGTAATCAGTTACCAGTTACTTATTTCATGTTGGTTGGGTTTAAGTTAGGAGCCAATTGGTGGTAAGCGCATAAGGCGCGGGTAAAATCAGTGTTTTTAAATCAATGGTTTCCTTCTGTCTCCTGTTTCCTTTAACTTTTGACTTTTGACTTTTAACTTGCTTATATTTAGGTTTGGCATTCTGCGAATTCTATGCTTTGGGAATTGTTTCCTATGACTCAAATTGTCTGGATTGCTCGTCACGCCAATCGTCATGATTTTGTCAATCCTGAGTGGTTCCTCTCCGCAGAACGACCCTTCGATCCACCGATTTCTGAAGATGGTAAAGTTCAAGCTCAACAACTGGCGCAACGGCTGAAGGGAGAAAATATAAGTCATATCTTTGCTTCGCCATTTTTGCGCACGGTGCAAACAGCCAACTACGTAGCAGAAGCCCTCAGCCTTTCGATTAACTTAGAGTCTGGTTTAAGCGAATGGCTCAATCCTGCTTGGATGCCACAAGCGCCAAAAAGAGCGCCCCTGGAAGTTTTAACCCGCATGTTTCCCAGGATCGATACCAGCTATACTTCTCGCGTCACGGCAGAATATCCCGAAACCGGAGAAGTTGCCCTAGAACGGGCTGGCAAAACGGCTCGGTTGTTAGCAGAAGAATTTTCCAAAGATATTCTGTTGGTAGGACACGGGGCATCTGTAGTAGGTGCAACAATGGGTCTGGTAGGCGCAACGGCTCAGACAGAGGTTAACGCTGCTTTGTGCTGTTTAGTGAAAGTTGTCCGTCCAGCCCCAGAACAACCTTGGGTGATGGAGTTAAATGGCGACACGTCCCACTTAAGTAAAACCGAAAAAATTATTCGATTTCATTAAAGCGATCGCTATGACAATACTGTTAGCAGGAGATATTGGTGGCACGAAGACGATCTTGCGTCTGGTGGAGACAACAGAAGCAACCCCCAAAGCCCTTTACGAACAACGCTATAACAGTCGCGACTATCCAGATTTAGCGCCCATAGTCCAAGAGTTTTTAGCCAGATCTGAGGAAAAGTTGGGCAAAAAACTCTTACCGCAAAAAGCTTGTTTTGCGATCGCGGGTCCAGTTGTTAACAATACAGTACAGTTAACTAACCTAACTTGGTTGCTAGAAGCATCCAGGCTAGAAGAAGAGTTGGGGATCGAGTCCATCTCCCTAATCAACGACTTCGCCGCTGTTGGTTACGGTGTATTGGGTTTGCAGGAATCAGATTTGCACACCCTCCAAGCAGGTAAACCCCAAACAGGCACACCCATCGCGGTCATTGGGGCGGGAACGGGATTAGGACAGGGATTTTTGATTCAACAGGGTGATACTTACCAAGTCTTTAGTTCCGAAGGCGGACACGCTGATTTCGCACCTCGTTCCGAGTTAGACTTTCACCTCTTGAAATATCTATTGGACAAGCACGACATCCAACGAGTTTCAGTAGAACGAGTGGTGTCGGGACAAGGAATTGTCGCCATCTACGAATTTTTACGCGATCGCCAAAACGTGAAAGAATCGCCAGAAATTGCCCAAGTTGTAGAAGCTTGGGAAAAACAAGCTGGCAAGAAAGAAAAAACCGTCGATCCAGCCGCCGCAATTTCCAAAGCCGCCCTAGAAAAAAGCGATCGCCTGTCAGAACGGGTTATGCAGATTTTTGTTGAGGCTTACGGCGCAGAAGCAGGAAACCTCGCCCTCAAACTCCTACCATATGCAGGGTTATACATTGCTGGTGGCATCGCTGCGAAAATTCTCCCCCTGATGCAAGAAGGTACTTTTATCCGCACCTTCACCAGTAAAGGACGGATGCGACCTCTATTAGAAAACGTTCCCGTACATATCGTCCTGCGATCGGACATTGGGCTAGTTGGTGCTGCGATCGCCGCAGATCGGCTGTAGAAGAAGACAAGGGAGCAGAGAGCAGGGAGCAGAAAGCAGGGGGAAGAGAGAGTCGCGGAGCGATCGGGGGCTGAGGGAGAGTCGCGGAGCAATTCTGGTTCCACTAACCACCAGCCACTCACTACACCCCACACCCCACACCCTACACCCTTTCTTTACTGCTCCCTACTCCCTCAAATAACAATGACAATCCGGTTTCTCAATTGTCGATTCAACTAAAGCATTCAGGGCTACTGCCGCTAACAAGCCGCCGCCCATTGTCCCCTCAATCGTAATGTGGGGAATCCCAGAACGGATCGATCGCCGCTTGGCAGCTGGGGCATGGCTGAAACCAATTGGCATTCCGATGATTAAAGCGGGTTGAAATTGTCCCTTGGCAACGGCATCACAGGCAGCAATCAGCACTGATGGGGCGTATCCCACGACAAAAATACAGCCTGGTGGTAACTGCTGTAGCTGTTCTTGCCATTGGCTTTGATGCCAAAAGGCTTGCTCGGCTTCCACAACGCTGCTAACGTGAGGATCGGCGATTAAGGTAGTAACTGTACAACCTAAATGAGACAAACGGGTGCGATCGCAAGCCGCAACCACAGGGGCAACATCGCCGATAATTTCACAGCCTTGAGTTAGGGCATGACGCGCCGCCGCGATCGCCCCTTTACCCACACGGATAAAATTAACTAAACTAACATCGCCGCAAGCTAGCACCAGTTTGGACAGCAAATCGATTTCAATCTCCGAACGATTGGAGAGATCGGGTAGCAATTGTTGCAAAGATTCCTGAAATTCTTCTGGGTGAGCGTGAGTGGCTGCATCCCAATTTTCCCACAGTTGTTCTAACTGTCCCAATCCGTCTTGGCTTTCGACTTCTAATAAGCGCAACTGCGCGATCGCCTCTGCTTGCAGGGTTTGGCAAGAGCGATCGCGTCCGAGAAGTCCTTCTAGTGCCGTCGCTGTCTGTCGCAACCGCGCCATTTGTTGCATAACTGAGTGGTATTGTTGTTGTAACTGATGTGTTAAATTTTTGACTTCGCTAGCAGCATCGCTTTTGAGGAGTTCGCGAATGTGGGAAAGTTGAAAGCCTTGCTGTTTTAGTGCCACAATCCGCCGCAACTGTTGCACGTTTTCCTGAGTATAGAGGCGATAATTGCTACGCGATCGCTCTGGGGGTGGCAAAATGCCGAGTTGATGATAGTGTCGCACCATCCGAGGAGTACAATTGCCCCCCACTGCTTCGGTAAGTTCTTTGATGGTTAAACGTACGGCTGTCATGTTTCTCTAGGGGATTTGATGCGATCGCAAATCTAAAAGTTAATTACGTCAAACAATTCTAGACTAATTCCACCATATCAAATCGAGTCCTATGCTTAACTTACCAGCGATCGATCCCTTTTTAAAATTTAAAACTCGAAATATATTTATTTTATTTTTTATTCTTGTTGTTGAACTTGTTTTGATTTCTGATTTTGTCTTACTCTTCTTTAACTGGAATAGTGACGAGCCGATATTTTACGATTTGATATCTTGGTTGATTATAAGTTTACCCTGTATCTGGATTTTACATAGATTGCATCAATTATCTATTCACCCTAAATATTTAATTGGCAAATTACCAAGTCGCGATCGCTGGCTATCTTTATGTGGAATTGCCGTTGCTATCTGCCTATTTACCTGGGGAATCGATCTATTATTTTTTTATAGCTTATCTTTAGTTTCTCCTTCATTAACTGTAAGTCTGGTTAATTGGTTGCAAGATCCCCCTACCAGTACTTCAGCTTTACCAATTCTTGCTTGCTTAACGAATATAATTTCTTTAGTTATAGTTGCTCCTATTACGGAAGAATTTATTGTTCGAGGTATACTCATACATCGGTGGGCAATGAAATGGGGAGTATCGTCAGCAATATTAGTTTCTGCAATCATTTTTGGTTTGGGTCATATTGTTCCCTTCGGTGCAGCAGTTTTTGGAATTTTGATGACACTGCTTTATTTCAAAACTCGCACGTTAATTGTACCTGCGATCGCTCATGCCATGAATAATGCTGCCACGATTATTCTAGAATTTTTCTTTCCCAGTCAACAGATAACGATAAATTATAATTTTTCTGAATATTTGCGTTGGGGAATCGTACTGATAATAATTTCAGCTCCTTTTGTGCTTCGTTTTGTCTATAAAAATTGGTACAAACAGCAATTATTCTTGCCTTATTTTACTAATGCATCTCAATAATATATTTGCAATTGCGACAAGTCCCGTAGGATGCGTTAATGAACGTACTCTACAAGCTATCTTCAATCGAGATTTTCAATCAACTCTTCAGATGTTACTCAGGCTTGCTTAAGAATACCGCTCAAGGTTCCTATCTTCAATTCTCTATGTACTGGAACGACACAGCCAATTTCGCCATCTGCTGTGACTTTCTTCATTACGACATGGCTACCTGTTTGTCGAATTTGTACAAATCCTAAACGTTCCAAAGCACGAATTGCTTCCTTACTAGAAATCCTTGGTAGCTTAGGCATAGCTAACTTCTATGTTAGTAATATATCTAGGAGTTATTTCAGGTAAAGAAAACTCTTCTAAATAAAGTTTTGTTGCTTCGCGCAAGTTAGCAACCGCCTGTTCTATAGTTTCTCCTTGATCTACTGTACCGACTTCTGGACATTCAGCAACATACATATCATCTTCTCGATAAACGATCGCAGTGAAATTTCGAGTTTTCATGACACGACTTTATTCAACCTCATTAATAATACCAATTGTAAGGTGGGCATTGCCTACCCTACAGTTGAGGGTTCAAAACCGATAAAAAATTTGTTTTATCTGCTGCTGTCTCCTCTGACTCAGAAAAGCGATCGCACATTTGACTAATAAATAAGGTATTACCAACATATTACTAAAAATCACTCGCCATGTAGTAAATGTAAAAATATTGAAAATTGATATAAATTATAAGTCTGACTAGGTGGAAATAGTAAGACTTTTTTTGTCCCATACATCTGGATCGAAATACCATCCAGCGTTTTGTAGTGTAGGCACTCTAAATGTCACTTTTAATCCAGTAATAATAACTGGAATTTTCCTTTTTTGATATTTTTCAAAAAATATCTCTGAGGATATCGACGATAGCTCTATCCGTGTAATTGAGAATGTTGTATTAGCAGCTCTGCTGTCAGCAAAATTGCTAGTTATTAAACGCATAGAAAATTTCAGACGTACTTTCTATAACTTACCTATCGAAGAAAAGAAAAAATACTTTTTTAAGCTAATTTTAAGTATGTATTGATATTTGAAAATTCTTAAGATATGCAAAAATGTATACGGTTGCACCACAAAGCGCACTCGAAATAATTAGATAAGCCAACTATTATTTATAATAACGCAGACAAAAGTGTGAGGAGCCAATGAAAAATTTTTTGCTGCCACTGTTGCAAACTGTTGCCGAGCATACAAAGGATAACTTTGTCAAAAAAACGCGCCAAGTTGAAGCAGTACAAGAGCGATTTCTGCGAGATTTACTACGAGCTTATCAGGCGACAGAGCTAGGGCAAAAGTATGGATTTAAAGA
>NZ_JBOFLP010000322.1:0-4503 GCF_051657925.1 Chroococcidiopsis sp. | reverse complement strand
AACTCTTTAAGCTGCTGTCGCCCACGGATGTAGAGCGGCTGGCGATCTTCAGTTAGGGTGCTAATTAGTAGAAGATCTTCGGCGTACTGGTCGAGCAATCCTTCAACATTTTTTGCTTTAATGAAACCGATATGCTCTTTGTAGAGCTTGCTCATCGGAGACAATAGCAGTTGTTCCATTGGTGTTTTCATAGCAATCCTTTATGCAGCAGATGAGAACGCAAGCAAGTTTTAGAGACAAAATGTGGCTTAGATTAAGCCCAAATCCAAAAGCCAAAATGATAAGCAATTTTGCCGTCACGCATCATCCAAGCATCTCCAGCATTTACTGAACCAAGATCGTTATTGAAATTAGCTTGGAAGAAAATCGTATCTTCAGTCTCAGTAAAATCAAGAGACTTGAGGTCGATATGACCGATCGCTTTCATGTATTTATGAAAAAACTGTTTAATATTTTCACGACCTTGAATCGTAATTGGTGCGGGCATGTCAGCAAAGCCGTTGAAATAGGTAATTAACACAGCGTCTTCCGTGTAATCTCTATCTACCATCTCATCGACTTTTCCAGCTGCGATCGTCTCTAGATGGGTATTGAAAAACTTGCGCCCGGGAGAAATTGTTGAAGTTACCATTGTCTGACCTCTTTTGATTTGCAGTTAAGGTGGATTGACGAAATAGTTCGAGAAATTATGTCTTATGACACTCTTCCATGGAAAATTACAGTGTGCTGTTCCACTTCCACCAATCGTGTAGGCTGATGATGGAAGTAGAAAACTTTGCCTTAAAGCTGAGCAGACCCCTCATAATAATCAAGAGAGTCTACAATATACGTCGTAATGACTGCTTTTCCTGTCTTAGGCGATCGCTGCACTATCCAAGTTTGATAAGCATCTAGAGTAATCCGTTCGCTTTTTGCTGCTGGTGGATTCCACACGCTCGCTTCCCATTTCACAACCACTTTGACATCAGCCTTATCTCCCTTGGGAGTCACTTGGACTTGTTTTAAGGTATGAACTTCGTCGAAAAAAATGCCGATAACTCGTTCGTACCAATCTTTGAACCCATCAAAGCCGTAGACCGTTGCTTCAGGAAAGCGCATTTCTGAGCCTTTCTCAGCCAACATGGGGATATATTCTTCAAGTGGTGCGTGAACGTCCAATTTTGAGTACCAATCCGCTGCTAATTGCTGCACTTCAACTTGAGATAGAGTCGTGATATTGCTTAATGTCATGGTTTTTCCTCTCGATAATCTCGATAATTGGTAGAAACGCTAGATTGCTATTGACCGCACTTAACGCCAATTTTTGAGCCTGCAACCTCATTGGTCAGTACTAAGTCAATTAAAAAGGGTCCATTGTAAGCTAATGCTTTCTGGATGGCTGGTTCGATCTCGTCAGGCTGTTCAACTCGTATAGACTGAACTCCCATAGCTCGCGCTAACTCATCAAAACGGATATCTGGATTACCTATGGTGAAAGAAGTTGGAAAATCGTGTTCTGCAATTTCTCGTTCGCGCCAATATTGCATAATATTGAGCTTGAGTATTTGATAACTGTGATTGTTGCAGATGACAAATTTAGCATCAATGTTGTGATGTGCAGCAGTCCATAATGCCTGAATGGTATACATACTACCACCGTCACCGGTGAAACCAATAACCGTTTTATCTGGATTAGCCAGCTTTAAACCAATTGCACCTGGAATACCAACACCAAGAGAACCACCCCGCGTTTGAAAATAATATCCCAAAGTTGTGGGGGGAATGTAACGACAAAGTTCTTCAGAGTTAGTGATTGCTTCATCGAAAATTACCGTATCTGGTGGTATATGCTGAGCCAAGTCTCGCGCAAAACGCGAGAGATGCAAAGGTACTGAGTCGCAGACAGCTTTATCAGCCTCAAGCTGAGCCGTTAATTGCTGCTTTTTAGCTTCAGCTATCCGAATAGATCTTTGAAATGCTTCCTGCTGCTGTTCGGGAGTCATCATTGATTCTAAGGCTATGCCTAGAGCTGCAAGGGTAGTTTTCGGATCGCTAATCAGTCCGAGATCTACTGGAAAGTTTTTTGCAATCTCATAACCATTTAAGTCAATGTGAATCACTTTTGCATCGGGAGCAAAAGCACCAGATAGTGCAGGAAAGACTTCAGGGAAGACGTAAGTGCCGCAAATTAACACTGCATCTGCTTGGGAGGTGATGCGGCGGCTAACTTCACCAAACATATGTCCGAGCAGTCCCCCAAATAGAGGATGGGTAGCGCTCATGTTCGGTTCTGATGAATCTGCTCCCCATACTTGAGCGCCAAGCAGCTCGGCAACGCGGATTAATTCAGCTTGAGCATCTGAAAAAGCCACTCCGTCACCTACCACAATTAAAGGCTTAGTTGCAGTAGCTAGTATACTTGCGGCTCGTTCGATTTGTTCTGGTTCGGGGGTAACTCGCGCGATTGGGAAAGAAGTTGGAATCACTTCTTCTTCATTAGGAGCATCAAGGATATCCATTGGCAAGCTAACGAAGACAGGACCCATTGGCGGCGTACCAGCAATCTTAATTGCCCGACGCAAGACCCGCAAAAGAGAAGCAGGATCGACAACCCGAGTAGCCCATTTGGTCACGGGTTTTGCTATGCTTACAAGGTCAGCTGCCATCTGAGCATCCATTGCATCGTACATGATGCCTGCTTCACCAGCTAGCACGACCAGTGGTGCATGACCGCGCATCGCTTGGTACATCATGCCAATTCCATTTCCCAATCCAACACCACTATGTAGTTGCACAATTGTTGGTTTTTTGGTGGCACGGGCATAGCCATCAGCCATACCTACTGCAATCGTCTCTTGCAATGCAAAGACATATTTAAATTCAGGCTCGTAGTGACTTAAAGCGTCCAGAAATCCCTGCTCGACTGTTCCAGGGTTGCCGAACATGTAGTGTATGCCATCTGCAAGCAGTTGCTCTATAATCGCAAAGCGCCCATTTCTGTTAGCCATAATTTTTGTTTTCTTGGGCATAATCTATTTGCTAGTAGCGATCGCGCAGTTATTGCTGAGCTAAAAATCGCTCGGTTGAGATTTACCATCCATACCGTCTTAGCCCTTTCTCTAAGACTTCTACTAACTTCTGACCAGTTGTATAAGAATCTGCGGTAGACCGTCCCGTGATAAATGGATAGTCAACAATGACAGAAATCTCTCTGCCAAAATTACCGTGATATTCTCCGTCTGGAGCTGTCGCATCACTGAGGATATACTCTAGGGGATAGGGAGGTGGACCCATATTAAGATCGCTACCAACAAATCCAGTTCCATCTAGGTAGTCATACTCTTTACAGTGACCGGTGACGTGTTTTCCTCGAATAATACTCTTGCGTTCTACCAGGTCGCGAGCAAAAGCCAGACAAGTTACACCATAGCACTCCGCTGCGATCGGTTTACCCAACTTGTAGAAACCGAGGATGAGGTCATGGACTCTATGGTTATTTACCAAATCGACGATTGGACCGCTACCACCTACGATTAGAAGAGCGTCATATTGCGCCAGATCCTGCTGCACCTCGTCGAGTGCGTTGTTGTAGGCTTCCATTTCTCGCAGAAACTTCTCAGCACTCCAATAAGGGCGATCGGGTAACCATTCTGAAAGAACGATCGGATTATCTAGCCGAGGATTCTTTGGATCTTCTAATCGCTTGACTTTCTCCGCCATCTCCTCAGATACGACTGTCCGACCTAAAGGAGGGTCAACGAAAGTAGGGTCCAAGCTGGGAGGAAGCGCCACTGGTCTTTTACCAGTCGGAGTTGCAAAGTCTACTTGGTATCCTGCTGCATCAAAGGTTTCCAGAGGACCTACTAGTTCCTCACCCCAGTAGCCGTACTCTGACAGAATTGTCAGTATTTTTCTCATACAATATCTCCTGCATGTGAATTTGTTTTTAGATGATTAGCTAGCAACTCTTGCTCTTGCAAGGGGAGTAGTAGCCTTTTTGGTTGAGAAGAGGTTTGTAGCCGAGGAAATTTGTTGGATTCGTTCGGTAATAGCGTCTATAAATGGATATACTTCGTGTCGCGATCGACCAGTCACCAGATCGTCATCTACAACTACCCCTGTGGGTGAAGGTTCGTAAATTGCACCAGCATTCATGATGTCTGCAAGCACGACCTCATGACAGATAACTCGTCGTTCTTTAAGTAACTCTGGCATGGGTGTTAATATCCACAACCCATGACAGAGCGCCCCTTTGACAATCTTAGGATTCGCCATAGCTTTAGCATAAAATTGCACCGCTGGCGAAGTACGAACTTGTTCGCCACCGATTGGTTGACCCTCAGGTGGTTGGAAGTAACGTAGACGCACGCTGGTGTAATTGGCAGACATGATCACAGCTGCGTAGTCGTTAAGATCTACGTTTTGAAAATCGATATCCACTTCTATAGTTCGAGGTGTAGCGCCTGTATCTTCATCGCTGAAGAAGCGAACGCTCGGTTGACCCCAAAGCCTAGACATTAAATG
>NZ_JBOFLP010000321.1:0-6692 GCF_051657925.1 Chroococcidiopsis sp. | reverse complement strand
TGTTCGTCGCCTTCAACAATCCTGCTTCTCGCAGGCTCTTGCCTTTCCTTTGAGCCTCAATTGCCGATACCAATACAGATCTACGAGATTTATACGAAAGCTTATTGATATCAATCCCTTCCTTTTTGGCAATCTCTTGCAAGTCGGAAACCTTTTTGTCCGCTAATCCTCCTCCCCCACTCTTTCTTCTCCCTCCCCCTCCTCCACTCCCTCCCCCTCTAGAAAAACGTCCGCGCGCATCTCTTGGCTGATTGGGATTGTAGTCGCTTCGGATTAATCTTAATCCCGTACAGGACTGAAAATAATCAAACTGTCCCGTCAGACTCCTTTTTACAAACTCCATCACCTTCTCCCTTTTATGTACGTGCGTACTAATCCTCCTAGCTCATTAAGTCGCACTGAAGTCAGCCCCAGTATTTTTCTTTGCGGCATTTTCTTTGTCCCCTCTTGGTGATAGGTGGCATAGGGAGTGGCGATCGCAAATATTAAATTCCTATTAGAAACCGCAACCCGAACAGATTTCCGCATTTTCCCAGTCCTAGTTAGGATTTTGTCCGGATATCCTAGCCTGCGTTTCTGAGTAAGGGTTGATGGAGCTAAGTTAGCCCAGCGATCGCCTTCGGGGTCTTTTTCTTGCTCAAATTGCTGCTCTGTTTCTTTTTTGAGGTAATTGGCAAATCCTTCCAAGGGAGGTGACAAATCCCGAACCTTGGACTTAAAGCTTTTGAGCATTGCTGCTGTTTTGTCTTGAGTTACCTCAATTTTGATCATGCCACGCTCCCCCTCTGGATGCGGTAATCCAACTCTAAGCGAACCGAACTACCGAGAATACCAACTAACAAAGGGGACAAGGATGATTGGGCGATCGCCTTTACAATTACTTTACATTTCCTTCCTTGAAAAACCCCGTCTCCCACATCACCCTGTTTTATTCCCAGTGGTAAGGCAAACTTCTCGTAGTCACCGTTTACTGCTACTAGCTTAGCTTCGTAGGGTTCAACTGCTTTATCCGACTCTTCTAGTTGCTGAACACTTCCCCCACTCGGTTTGAGCTTAAAGGTGAGGGCGATCGCCTCCCCAGTCCCAGTCTTATTCCCCCTTGAATCAACTGTCGAAATTGAGGATGCCACTACAAAAGTAAAGGTTCCATGTTGCCAAAGTTCAGAGTTTGCGAAGGGAGTGGGCATTACAACTCCTTCTCATACTCAACTATTAAAGGAATCGCTTCCTTCCATCCAGTAGTCGGTTTGGCAATGCCGTACCCCAAGGCAATATCAGCGATCGCCTTGTACCCCTGAGATTCATACAATTGCTCCAATTCAGAAAGTCTGCCAAAAGCAGTTTCAGGCTCATCCCTGAAGGCGATCGCCCCTACATCCAAATACCACTGAATTCCAGGGAATGACCTCAATCTTGCTAACTGAGTGTCGCTCAAGTCATTCAATCCGTCTCGCAACTCAATTCGCCACTCTTCGGTATCCTTGCCACTGAGGTAGTGGGTTTCTCCAGTTAATCCAGTTTTGGCGATCGCAAACTCTACTATCATTGTTTTAGTCCTACACAGGATTAAGGCTTGACCATGATATCGATATATCGACAATCTTGGGGATAATCGAAGATTGCAGGGGTTACGCAACTGAACAGGGTATAGATTTTGCGCAATCCATCAACTCGCAGGTACTGCTCTGGTACCATTTCCGCAACCTTCTGTTCAATGTGCCGATGAACGATGTCAGGCGACTTGGGATAAATCATAATTCGGTCTTTCCCGGTACTTGGTCGGGTGATACCAGCCGCGTCAATCTGTGCGGCACTCAGTTCCTGAATTTTCCAAGTCACAAGCTCTGGATACAGATCATCAACCTGTTGACGCAAGCTCATTGACCCCAGTCCGTTCATTAGAGTCATCCACTTCTTGTAGATGTTCAGAGGTAGTAGGATTTCAGTCGGTTCCTCTGACACGAAATTATCTGTCTGACTCTCCAATAATCCCACGAGAAAATCTAGGGTTGCTTGGTAATCAGCCGTATAAGGATTGAAACTACTGTTATCCAAGGGAACCAAAGGATTGGTCAAGAAACCCGGAAAACTGGGGAGGGTTGAAATACCTAGTGCGGTAAAGCGATTAATGCGCTGAGCGATCGCCTTTCTAGCCGCACCTACTAACCTCTGATACCTGTTGATATCCCCGTTTGCCCTTGCTCGACTCCAAGCTCGCTCCTGTTGGAAGCTTACGGGGAAACCAGAGGCAACCATAAATACCGGATACCGATCCTCCTCTGTCCCGATCTCAACAACTGGGATGTTGGTAGCAGCGTCATTCGTAATGTCCGCATCTCCGAGTTCGGTTATCCGGTCATAAAGCAGTTCCCTGATTCCCGGTTGCAAATCAGTCATCGTGGGGACTAACTCCCCGTTCTCAAAGTACAGGGTGGGATACCGCACCTCTAGTGTGCGTTCCAATACCTGCGTCAGCATATTATACATTGTGGTCATTAGACACTCCTCAGATCGATAATGCCGACTTTCATTTGCCCTGCGACTGGTGCTGTCACCTTAGTCAAAAAGGAAGCGCCAGGAATGGCGATCGCTGTTGCAGTATCCGCGTCCTTTCTGAAACATCCCACAATTCCCGTTGTCCCACTTGCCGTGATCCTCATAAATACAGGATCGCCTCGGTCAACGGCAGAATCAATGAAAACCGCCACAACCCCATAGCGGACAATACTGATTTCCCTTCTCGCAGGGTATCCCAGTCTGCCATTCGCATCCTTGGTGTATCCGTCCCTGATTTCGTAGGTAGTCGAACGGTAAGTCACGCCCTCAAACTTGTCAGTTGCCGCGCTAGGCAGCTTGACCGTACCCGTTACACCAATCTTAGAGGGAATAGAGAGTGGCGCGTGTTCTGTAGTCGTCCCCCGTACTACCCCCAGCCCAAAGGGGAGGACTGCGTTGACTTCACTGACGTAAGCCCAAATCTTAGCGTTGTCTGTCGTGACAATCATACCAGGGAGGTATTGCTTGTCTATCAATAAACCGTCCGGATAAGCTGGCATTATTTATTCCTCCTGTGCGCATTTTCGTAAGCGATCGCGTATTTAGGCTTCTCTACAGAGTCGCTTCTTGTAGATTCTAGGAATTCATCCGTTTTACTTTTTAATCCTGTACGGGATTTAGATTCCTTTAAACCCTCCCAGATCCCTTCGATGTAACCCTCGGATTTTCCATCAAGGTTGAGATTGGGCTTGAGAAGGGCGATCGCCGACTTCCTGATCTCTTCCACCGAGAGAGCCGTATTCACCTTTAGCTCTGGAGTCAGAACTCTAGCTTCCTCCCATGCATCCAGTCTTGCCTGAATTTCTATCCCAATATCGTTGGCATCCAGTCTGCCAGATAACTGCTCATTCTCTTCCTCTAATTCTTCTATCCTTTCTTCTACCCCCTCTAGATCAGAAAGCAGGGTATCGCATCGGGACTGGAGTTTGGCGATCGCCTCCTCAACATCCTCTGGTACGTCCTTTAGGATGATCTGCTCTTTTTCGTCAAGCCTGACAATTATATCTTTCACTTTCTTTTTGACACCTCCTAAATCAAATAGCAAGTGACTTACGGCATCCTCAGAATCAAAACGGAGAACTAAATCCTGTCCGCCTCTCCCACCACCGGGCATCAATGGCGCGGCTACGTGATCATAGCTCCCTCTGAATTGCTCGTAAATCCCATCTTCCCTTTGCTTCAAATCCCGAAGCAAATATCCGCTACTCGCTTCCGGTGTCAAGCCCCTAGAAAGCAGTTTTGTTATCAATTCTACCCCACGGTGATCATCTATAACCACCTCGGCTATTAACTTTCCATCTTCTTTGGCAATATTGCTTAATACTGTGCCGACTTTTAACCCGTCTTGATTGAGTCTGTAAGTCTTTGATGGGGGGTGCTTTAGAAGAATGGGCAAACCCGGAAGCGATCGCACCGACTCATCATTGAACAATCCCTCCTCTGTCACAACTTCAGTCCGTTGCAGGACTGAACCCTTAGAGTCACGAGAATAGTACTTCAGTGGTACACCCACCTCCCCCAAAGTAATGTGCGTCCAGAATCTACCGTCGGCTTTTTGCTCCCAAGGGAGTTTTGAGTAGGCATCAAGTCTGTACATCTTTCAAAGTCCCAAAAATTAAAGAACATTTACAACGAGAGCGACAGGAGCAGGCAACGGTAGGCAAGATTATGTTGGCGATCGCCTCCCATCCCCTCCCAGCATAGCTTAGGCATTCCCCACAGTGTTGATGGACTTTCCCCAGCACCCTTCTTGCATGGGTGTATTTTTCCTTGGCTATATCAGTCTTGACTGACCAATAGCTAACTGTGCCAGACTCGGCATACATCCCCAGTCTTGCCGCTAATTGTCTATTGCTAACCGTTCCTGCAAGTAAGTCCTGTACTAGGTATTTTAGTCCGAAGCTTTCCCCCGTTAACTGGTCTTTCCCTGCGTAGTACTGAGCCTTGAGGTTTCGTCCTACCAATAGGAATCTTTCGGCTGTCACGTCCTCTTGTTTGCCCAATCCTCCAATCATTTGAGTGAGATGGATTTTCTTGAGGCGATCGCCTAATTGTTCTTGGAATTCCCTCAATCCCAATTTACCAGAACTGTACTCCGAACCAAGTAGTACAAGTGACCTCTTTTGTTCTTCTAAGTATTTCTTTGCCTGATACTGTACAGCAGCAAGTGAAGCATACTTCTTGGTGTCGCGGTACAACCATCTCTGAGCGCGAACATCATAGTAAATGTCCGGAAGTACGTCAACCCGATAATTCCAATTCGCAACAATTGCGGACATAGTTGTTTGTACGCGGCATTCTCTATTTTACTGCAAAAAAAAACGACGCAACCGTAGTCACGTCGTCCTGTTAATCCTGTACGGGATTAATTTTCTCGGAAATATTCTTTTGCAGCAGCTTCTAAGAAGTGAATAATTTGTGCCTGTTGGTTACGATGTTCCATCTTGGCGATCGCCTTAATCTTGGCTTTCAGTTGAGAATCAAGTCTCAAGGTGAAGGTGCAAATAACTTTTGGGTCTTCCATTAGTTTGCTCCTTTGAGTAGCTTGACGTTGTTGCGGTTGAAGCGAATTTGAGGAATTCGTCGAACTAATTTCTTGAAAGCTTTCCGATTTTCGGCTGCGTCCAGAAGGGCTGTAACTACAACAATTCGGTTGAGAACGAGTTGTAGCATCACGTCTTCTAAATGCTGGTGTTGGTAATGCAGTCGCTTACCGTCTTCTTGGGTTGGGTTGACCTCGTTGAGGCGCACCTGCACTTCCACTGGTAAGTACCCGTAGATATAGCAAGCAATAAAGCGGCTACAAGCACGCTGACCCTGCTTGAGTCCATAACACCGTTCCAAGGCTTCCCAGAAAGCTTTGTGATACTTCGGGCTGTACTTGGTAGGGGTTGCTGGTACTTGCCCCTCCAGGAGCTGTTGCAGAGAAACTTCATAGCTAGACTCAACCTTGTCATAGCCAGTGAGTTTGTGAGCGTAAGTCCGAATTCCGATACGGGCAAAAGCGCGGAAAACTAATCGAGCGGTTTCGGTATTGTACCGACCTGCTTCAAAGGCGTAGTACTCAATAATTGAGCCGACCGCTAAATCAGGTATTCCGTTGATTGCCCAATCTTTTAGCTTTCCACCCTCAAACCCCTGCTGCATAAGGAATTGAGCAAGTTTATTAGGCTCTAGCTTTCCACTCGAAAAAGCCTGAGAGAGCGCCATGTGAGAAACACCAGCCAACATCGCAGCGCTCCTCAACGAAAATATTGCTTTGCCTTCAGAGTTGACCCGTACCTCAGAAGCTATTTGAAATTCAATCGCAGTTAAGTTAAAATCCATATGTTCCTTAAATCTGGGACATTGAGCGGGTGAAGTGTCGTTAACTTTTCACCCGCTTGTTTTATGGTAATTCCCTGGGAAACCCCTCGACAACCAATTTAATATTACTTAACACTTTTATCTACATCCAACACCTCACTTGCCACTTGAATCCAATCTGAAGCAGAGATATTAGCGATCGCCTCCCACTCCTTATCCGTTAGCACGTCTTTCCCGTCTTGCCGTGTCACACCTTTGTCAGGTGACATGGACAAAACTATATCGGGACTAAAAGTTGAGCCTTCATACCCAGTCCGCACTTCTTCAGGCTTAACCACTCCCATATCTACCAAAGTCTTGGAGCGGGTAGCTGCTTTTTGTTCTAGCTCCATTTTCTCCAAGATTGTTAGCTGTAGATCATAGTTGGCGGTCAGTTGAAATTTGGGAATATCGGTACTGGGGGTATCTTCTGCCAAGAATGCCAGCTTAAGAAGCGATCGCAGACTAGGTTGCCATGTCTGCGTGAAGTTCTGCACCAGCAGCGCCCACTCTGCTCTCATTGCCAGTCCTTGATTATTGGATAATCCTTGGCTACCGATTTCCCCAAATAATTTGTACTTAGGGATTCCAGATACAGCAATCCATCTGGACTCCAAGGGTTGCACGATTTCACTGGCACCAGCATAGGAGCGGGTCACACTTCCTGGTTGTTCGTTTTCTAAGTCGTAGATTATCCCTCGGACTACCGACTTCCCCATATCCAAGGCAGTGGCTCTAGCTATCACAGCATCAGAACCAGCGGTGGAATTGGTTTGGCGATCGCTCAGCAT
>NZ_JBOFLP010000320.1:0-48068 GCF_051657925.1 Chroococcidiopsis sp. | reverse complement strand
TGGCAACGATTGGACTGCTGCATCTACCACAAGTACAATTAATCTGAGCTTACCAGCAGAGTTCTACACCGACTTGGAGCAAGTTCAAATTGTAGCGTGCGGTACGAGTTGGCACGCTAGCTTGGTGGGTAAGTATTTGCTGGAGCAGTTAGCACAAATTCCCACACAGGTACACTATGCTTCAGAGTTCCGTTACGCGCCGCCGCCTCTGATGCCAAATACGTTGATTGTAGGCGTGACGCAATCTGGTGAAACGGCTGATACGCTATCGGCGATCGCTATGGATAAGCAACGCCGTGCCGAAAAAACGCCACAATTTCGTCCTCGTCTGTTGGGAATTACCAACCGAATGCAAAGTTCGCTAGCTCGACTAGTAGACTACACAATTGACATTCAGGCTGGAATTGAAATTGGCGTAGCCGCCACAAAAACCTTTATTGCCCAGCTAGTTGCTTTTTATTGCCTCGCCCTCGATCTGGCGTATCGCCGACAAACTCTATCAGCGACTCAACTAGAGCAAATCATCGGGCAACTGTGGCAACTCCCAGCCCAGATTGAGTCAATTTTGGAACAGCAAGAGCGACAAATCGAAGAACTCGCCCATGAGTTTACTGAGACGCAAGACTTTATTTTCATCGGACGGGGAATTAATTATCCGATCGCGCTGGAAGGGGCGCTGAAATTGAAGGAAATTAGTTACATTCATGCGGAAGGCTATCCAGCGGGAGAAATGAAACACGGACCGATCGCTTTGTTGGATGCCAAAGTCCCTGTCGTGGCGATCGCTATGCCTGGTAGCGTTTATGAAAAAGTTCTTTCTAACGTACAGGAAGCTAAAGCCCGCGACTCGCGCTTAATTGGCGTTGCGCCCATGCACGACGAACACGCCAAGGAAATATTTGACGATACACTCCCCGTCCCAGTTGTAGATGAAATTCTCTCTCCCATTCTCTCAGTTATTCCGTTACAGCTACTTGCCTATCACATCGCTGCAAGGCGTGGCTTGGATGTGGATCAGCCCCGTAATTTGGCTAAGTCCGTCACCGTAGAATAGAATTTCAGCTGCTAGCCGTTCTCAACTGCACAAAATCTAAGACAGGGGCGTACATCTGTGCGCCCTGAAAAATTTCTCACTGGAACGCGATCGCTGACTAATGACTAATGACTAATGACAATCTCCATCAGCATTTGTCACTCAAGTTTGAAATACTTAAGAAATTAATTCTCGTTCCAAAGTTTGCTCGATCGCTTGTAAAGATTGCTGATTGACTTGCAAACACTTCCATCCTCTATTTGCACCGATCGTAAAAGTCAAACCTCCCTCTCTCAAAGCACTGAGTACTTGCCGCGCTGTATTTTTGTTAATCGCAACTTTCTGAGCGATAGTTTCTACCGTCATAGGTTCTTCACCGCTACAACAGTCAAGTATTTCTAAAGCTAATTGATAAGGTTGAGCTAAATATGGTCGCACAACCTGTTGAAATGGTTGCGGTAAACAGTGGCGAAACCACAGAATAAATTTTGTTGCTGTTTGAATTTTTTCTACACTTTTTTGATTCACTTGCTCTACTTATCAGTTATCAGTTATCAGTTATCAGTTATCAGTGTAGAGACATTACATGTAGTGTCTGTACAAAGTTGTCAATTATCAGCGAGCGCTAGTGAGAAGTCTAAAATCCTCTCGCCTCTTGCCTCCGATCGGTTATCAGTTAGTATTTACAACTAGGCCATCTACAAGCAGCAATGCTTTTGTTGCCCAGAAACCGTTTTAATAGCTAGTCACTAGTCACCGATCGCTGGTCACCGATCGCTGGTCACTGAATTGCTCCCTTTTAGGGACAACTTCATCCCTTAGAGGGATAGCGTAATTTTAGGGCTAATGCGAATATCGATGTATCTACCGAAGGGCGGGTAATTTACGGATTGTTTCTCACCCTATTTCAGTAAATGTTCAATAGACTTTCTCATTGAAATTGAATTGACTGCACAATAAAAACTGTTTTTCAGGTAATTGTCTAAACTATTGTCTAAACTGTTGAGATCGAATTGATTGAGGTTGAATATGAGTCTAATTCAAGTTGCATTGGTTGAAGACCACACTCTTACCCGCTTAGGAATGCGGACTGCTCTAGAACAGACTCAGAAAGTGAAAGTGGTTGGCGATGCTGCTAATGCCCATGATGGTTTGCAATTGCTACAAATGACTAAGCCAGACGTGGCGATCGTCGATGTAGGTTTACCAGATATGGATGGGATTGAATTAACTCGTAAATTCCGCGAGTTTCAAACCCAAACGCCAGACTGCAAGAGTAAAGTTTTGATCCTGACTTTAAACGATCGCGAAGATACTGTTTTAGCTGCTTTTACGGCTGGAGCAGACTCTTACTGTATGAAAGATACCAGTATAGATCAATTAGTCGAAGCGATAGAAGCGACCTACGCAGGTGAAAACTGGATTGATTCGTCAATCGCCCGGATTGTGTTGAAAGAAGTCCGTCCGGTTGGTGCTAAGCCAACGGTGGCGATCGATGCCATAGAGCCAGAGTACACTCAAATGCTGGCAGCTACTCCCCTAACCGATCGCGAACTTGATGTGTTAGCGCTGATTGTGGCAGGGCATAGTAATTATGACATTGCCGATAAACTCTACATTACAGTTGGCACTGTCAAAACTCACGTCCGTAATATTCTCAATAAGTTATGCGTCAACGACCGGACGCAGGCGGCTGTACGCGCCCTCAGAGCTGGTCTGGTAGCATAGTTTTTACATAAATGTCTACGTGTAGAGACGTTACATGTAACGTCTCTACACGTATTGTCTCTAAACATAATAAGTTTCTTGCTTAAAAGGACTGAAGCCGCGATTGAGGTAGTTGGGTATGGCGGCTGGATGGTCTAAAGTGCAGGTATGCAACCAAATATAATTTTCGGTTAAATCCCAAGCTCGTTCGAGCGCTATAGTGAGTAGGTGTTTGCCGAATCCCCGCCCTAAAAATTCGTCGAGAATACCAAAATAAGCAATTTCTACCGATTTATCTTCGTGTTGTTTTAATTCAAAAAATCCGGCTGGCGCACCAATTGAGTAGAGAACCCACACAGAAACATTGGCTCGATCGAGGTGAGTCCGAATTTCTTCATCTGTCCATTTGAGGCGATCGCACCAATGGTATTTACGTCCAACTTCAGTGTAGAGATAGCGATAAAAAGAAGCCGGACATTCAACGACCTGATGAATTTGCAGGCGATCGCTTTCCATTTTGGCAGGTTTTAGCTCATCTGCCGCTGTCATTTTTAAATAGGTGCGAGTCACTTCAATTGTCATTGGTCATTGGTAGTTGGTCATTGGTAGTTGGTAGTTGGTCACGCACCACGCACCGATCATCGCTTTTTTGCCGATTTAGTCGATCGCGGTTTTGTCGCTGCACCGTTTTGTGGAGTTTGGCGTTGATTGGCGGCTTGGGTAAGCAGAGAATCGGCAAAGGCGATCGCATCTTGGGCAGATTTACCACCAGCTAGGTTTGCGAGTTCCTCACGCCGAGTATCAAAATTATCTAGGGCTGCGACTCTTACGACAGTCCTAATTTCTTCCGATCCCTGTACGGGCGGGTTTGTCGGGATTGTTTGTTGATTTTCAGGCGTGTCTGATAAACCCGCCCCTACGACTCCCGACTTCGGTACGGGCGGGTTTGTCGGGATTGTTTGTTGATTTTCAGGCGTGTCTGATAAACCCGCCCCTACAATCACTTGCTTATCTACCCGAAAATGGCGATCTGCCATAGCTGCAACTAAGGGTTGGTGGGTGACGCACAAAACTTGGTGGCGTTGGCTGAGATGGTGGAGTTTATCGGCGATCGCTTGGGCGACTCTTCCCGATACGCCAACATCAATTTCATCAAAGATGAGCGTTCCCGATGCTTCAGCTTGGGAAAAACAGGCTTTCAGGGCGAGTAAAAATCGACTCATTTCACCCCCAGAGGCGATCGCAATTAAGGGTTGTAATGGTTCACCAGGATTAGGACTAAACAGAAAAGAAATTTGGTTGTTTCCGGTGGCTGTAGGGACTGTAGAGGCTATTTCTACCTGAAATTGGACTTTTTCCATCGCCAAGGGTTTGAGTTCTGCAAGAATCTGTGCTTCGAGTTTGGCGGCGGCTTGTTGGCGCAGTTGGGTGAGTCGATCGCATTCCTGCAACAGTCGGTCTAGATATTTTCGTTCCTGTTGTTCCAAGGCTTCAATCGATTGTTCGCTGTCGTTGAGTTCGGCGAGTTCTGTTTGAATTTTTTGGTAGTAGGCGATCGCTTCTGGGAGAGTACCGTATTTGCGGCACACCAGTTTCAATTCGCGAATGCGGGATTCAACGATTTCTAGCCGCTGCGGATCGGATTCTAAACTTTCTCCATAAGCGCCGATCTGCCGTCCTGCTTCCGTAACTGCTGCTAGTGCTTCACCCACTAAATCGAGGATTGGTTGTAGCTGGGTGTCGTATTGCACCATATCTGTTAGCGTCACTTCTGCTTCTGCTAGCAAGTCGGCGCTGGCTTGCCCGTCATTCTCATTTTGATAGAGGACTTGGTAGACTTTATAACTCGACTGTTGCAGTTCTACGACATGGCTGAGGCGTTGGCGTTCCTGTTCCAGTTGTTCTAGTTCGTCTGGTTCGCTTAAACTAGCTGCTTCTAATTCTTTGACTTGATAAGTTAGTAAGTCAATTTGCTGCAACCGCTGCCGATCGGACTGTCGCCGTTTTTCTAAACTATTTTTGATCTGTTGATATTCAGTGTAAGCAGTTGCGACAACTTCTCGCTGTTGAAAATGACTTGTTCCTCCATAAAGATCTAACCATTCCCGTACTTGGGCTGCTTGTCCTACTTGTACGGCTTGCCCTTGGGCAGTAATTTCTACCAGGCGATCGCGTAGTTGTGCCATTTGCTGGCGGTTGACGAGTACCCCATTGACTCGCGATCGGCTGCGGAGGCTATTTTGAGCCACGGATAGTTCGCGACTGCATATTAAGGAGTTATCGTCAAGTAGTTCGATTTCTTCTGTAATTAGCCAGTCAGCCAAAACTTTATCCAATCGAAATGTCGCTTCAATCGAGGCGCGATTTGTTCCCGTGCGAATGGCGCGACTATTGACTTTTCCACCTAAAGCTGCATCGATCGCATCTAAAATAATCGATTTACCAGCACCAGTTTCGCCTGTGAGGACATTCAGACCAGTGCCGAATTCCAACTCCAGCTGGTCAATTAAAGCAAAATTTTCAATCTGGAGGGAGATTAACATGAAGGGCTATGTCGTAAGGGCGATCGCATACTTGCCACCTCATGAATTTTAGCCAACATTGGTAGGGGATTAATAGTCTCGCTGGTAATTGGTAGTTGGTAGTTGGTAATTGGTAGTTGGTAGTTGGTAGTTGGTAATTGGTAGGTGATAATTGGCAGTTGATAGTTGGTTGCTGACTTCTGTTACGATAGGTCGCAAGTTGGACTTTCAGCTCAGGAGTCTAGGATGCCAACTAGAGATCGCCTTGTACAAGCCAATGATAAATATGGCTGTAGGCGTAAGCCAACGCAAACGAGTAAGTGGATAAATGGCAGGGTTACCCTTTTGACTTTTCACGTTTAACTTTTGACTTTAATTTAAATGGAAGTCGCTCAGTTAGTTACTGTCTTAATTATTCTGTTACTCGTAGCAACTGGCGTGGCTTTACTATCCCGTTGGTTGCGAATGCCTTATGTTGCAGGTTTAGTGTTAGCGGGTTTAGCCATTACCGAACTTTTACCTCAACGCATTGGTTTGGATGACTCTCTAATTTTGAATTTGTTTTTGCCAATTCTCCTATTTGAAGCAGCTATCAATACTGATACTAGTCGCCTGCGTAGCACTATTAAACCAATTACCCTGCTAGCGGGACCAGGAGTTGTTATCGCCTCTGGGGTGATAACAGTAGTACTGAAATTCGGACTTGGTTTGAGTTGGATACCAGCGTTGCTAGTTGGGGTGATTTTGGCAAATACAGATACCGTTTCCGTGATTGCTGTCTTTAAAGAAGTGCTTGTGCCTTCGCGACTGTCTACGATTGTCGAGGGAGAAACGTTATTCAATGATATTTTCACTCTAGTTTTATTTAATCTGGTTTTAAATGTCAGCGTGACTGGTTCGTTCTCAATTTTGGGTGGGTTACAACAACTTTTTGTAGCGATCGCAGGCAGTATTTTAGTAGGGCTAGCCTTGGGCTATTTGAGTACGGGTAGCACGGGTTTATTAGCTCGAATGGACGATCCGCTCAGTAGTATCTTGCTAACAGTAGCAGTAGCACTAGGAACTTTTCAAATCGGACAGGCTTTGGGAGTTTCTGGTGGGGTAGCGGTGGTTGTTGCAGGGCTAATCTTTGGTACGATTGGGCTTGTTAGACAGATATCCGCTTCTAGTAAGTTGACTTTGTTGAGTTTTTGGGAATGTGCCAGTTTTGGTGTTAACAGTTTTATTTTTCTGCTTATCGGTATAGAAATCGATTTAATCACTCTTTGGCAAACTCTGCCTGCGGTACTATTAACATTTTTGGCTTGTCAGGTGGCACGACTTGTCTCTGTCTACGGGCTATTAGTTTTAGTACGTTGGTTCGACCGTCCGATTCCGTGGCGTTGGCAGCACGTTTTATTTATTGGTAACATCAAAGGCTCGTTATCTATGGCGCTGGCGCTGAGTATTCCACCCTCGCTAGCAGGGCGAGAGCAGCTAATTGCGATAGTGTTTGGTACGGTGTTGCTATCTTTAGTTGGGCAAGGATTGAGCTTGCCTTGGTTTATTAAACGTTTGCATCTGTCTGAATTTTCCAAATTTCGGCAACAGATTGAAGAATTACAAGCACAATTGATGACTGCCAAGGCAGCACAAGATGAATTAGATAGTCTTTTAAGATCGGGAGTATTACCAAAAGCCGTCTATGAAGAAATGAGATCGGCATATCAGGTAAGAGTAGCAGGGGCAGAAAAAGCACTGCGGGAAATTTACAATCGCCGCCCAAATGATTTAGATGCTAGCAAAGATGACCGTACTAAACTCGATGCTATCCGTCGCCGCTTATTATTAGCAGAAAAAGGGGCGCTTAATGAAGCAATTCGCAAGCAAATTCTTTCAGAAGAAATTGTGCGATCGCGCTTGCAAAAGCTTGACGAGCAACTACTAAGCCTAGAAGACGATTGACAGTTATCAGGGAGCAGGGAGTAGGGAGTAGGGAGCAGGGGGGCAGAGGAGCAGGGGGAAAATAACTTACGACTTACGACTTACGACTTATTTTTAATGACTTTACCTGGACTAATAAAAGAAATGCCTTGATGGTAGCCGCTACCAATCATAACTGCTTCAATAATAGGTTCGGAAACTTCTGTTTGAGCTATCCATTCCACAAGAAATTTAGCTCCCGATCCTCCACTAGTATCGGTTGTATCAATGACAAAATCTGTAGAAGCTAGAGCATCAATTTGAATTGGTTGCTCTAAATATTGCCTGACTAACTTTCCATTTGTATCGTAGTAGCGAACAAAGGTAATGACAATAGGATTTGCCAAATCGGTGTTACGAATACTGAGGGTAGCTGCTAAATTAAAAGTCTTTTTTCCATCATCGTGATAGATATGAGAGTAGACAGGAACGTAGACAGTTTGACCTGCTACTCTTTTAAAGTTTTCATCTACATTTACTACTTGTTGAGATGGAGTTTCCTGTGGAGAATTAGCTTTTTGCGACGGACTTGGTGACGTACAGGAAGTCAGAAAAAAAACAGATACAAGTAAGCAAAATAATGGATATATTCTCATGAAAATTAGTTACCGACAACCTTCGATAAAATCGATAACTTGATGTAGCGAGCCTGGTTTCGTCACGATTAATACAGTTGAATCCGGTTCTAGTATTGTACTACCATTAGGTATGACTAAATCTTCATGAGGATGGGCTTGATAACCAATAATTAAAGAGCCTGTGGGAAATCTTCGATCTTGAGCAATTTCGGCAACGCTACGACCGACAACGTAGCAATTATTAGAAAGAGCGAGTTTCAATACTTCAATTTGTCCCTGCTCGAAATGCATCATCGATTCCACTTGGGGATACTCGATCGCATTTACCATCGTAGAGACTGCCAGCTCTACAGTACTAATAATATGATTAGCTCCAGCAAGACGTAGCGGTTCGGCAAAATCGCGGTGACGCATCCGCGCCAAAATGTGAGAGACTCCGTAGTGCTTGGCAAGAGTTACCATTGCTAAATTTAAAGCATCCTGACGGAGGACAGCAGCCACAGAGTCAGCTTTGCGAATCCCTGCTTCTAACAACACTTCTGTATTGACTGCACTCCCTTCAAAAGCCATCACCCCCACTTGTTCGCGGGCATAACGACAGGCATTAGGATCGCAATCGATAATTGCAACAGTATGACCTAATTCTACAAGCTTTTGTGCCAAATTTAGCCCAACTAAGCCCGCGCCGCCAATTAGTACGTACATTGCTATACCAAGCTGTATGCTTCAATTTACAGGCTAGCAGAAATGTTGTACGTCATGAGTCATTCGTTATTTTTGACTGTCAGATAAAAAGATGGGTAAGAAATGCGATTTGCAAAGCTTTAATGCCCAATACGGATATCCTCGACAGCCAACCACCAATAGAATCTCCAAAACTTGCCCATCATCAGTAGGATTACTTTACTGAACTAAAAAGCGATAATGATGACGTTGGTGCAGTGCGATCGCTGTCGGACGTAACAGATTTCTGTCTTAAGTCCAGTGGCGTTCGGGTATTGCGACAACTTTTTTAGGTAACAAATTGTTACAATAGTTAGCGAACTCACGCCCAAGCGTCACCAAATTCATGAATGTGAAGCAGGTTTCCACAAATCCTCAGCAGTTGGACAGCCAAAGAGGGAACAGTTACGTAGAAGTAACGACAGATAGCCCCGTGGCTAGCATAGATGTTGTGCCAAGACACGCTACAGAAATTGGACACAGCTCGATCGAGCCGGAATTGGCATTAAGATACGAACCGGAAGCGATCGCTGCATATTACAGTCGTCGTTCTTTTCAGGTTGTTGGTAGAATTTTTGCGGTTCTGCTGCCTTGTTTTTCCTTTGCTTTTGGTTTGTGGTGGGACAAGCAATGGGGACGCAGCTTAAAAATGCAGCAGCGCAGGGCAGTTCAGCTCAAGGAATTGTTGACGCAACTGGGTCCAGCTTATATCAAAATCGGTCAAGCTCTTTCTACTCGCCCCGATTTAGTTCCACCTGGATATTTAGAGGAACTAACGCAGCTACAGGATCAGCTACCACCTTTTGATAATGCGATCGCCTACCGTTTCATTCAAGAGGAATTGGGGCAAACTCCAGAAGAAATTTACGCCGAACTATCTCCCAATCCGATTGCTGCTGCTTCTTTAGGGCAAGTGTATAAGGGTAGGCTGAAAACTGGGGAAGAAGTGGCAGTGAAAGTGCAGCGTCCCGACCTGCGCGATCGCATTACTATCGACTTATACATCATCCGTCGTCTGGCAGCTTGGGCAAACAAAACTTTTAAGCGCATCCGCAGTAACTTAGTCGATATTCTCGACGAGTTTGGATATCGCATTTTTGAAGAAATGGACTACGTTCAGGAGGGCGAAAACGCCGAACGTTTTACCGAATACTACGGGTATTTACCAGATATTTATATTCCTAAAATTTACTGGGAATACACTCAGCGCCGAGTATTGACGATGGAGTGGATTACAGGAACGAAGCTGACGCAGGTAGAAGCGATTCGCGCCCAAGGAATAGATGCCCAACACATCATTGAAGTTGGGGTGCAGTGTTCGCTGCGTCAGCTATTGGAAAACGGATTTTTCCACGCCGATCCTCACCCAGGGAATTTACTTGCCACACCCGATGGGAAGTTGGCATATTTAGACTTCGGCATGATGAGCGAGATTCAGCCAGCCCAGAGGTACGGATTGATTGAGGCGATCGTCCACTTGGTAAATCGTGATTTTGACTCTTTAGCACAAGACTATGTGAAACTGGAGTTTTTGACTCCAGATACAGACCTAACACCAATCGTCCCTGCCTTTGCTAGGGTGTTTAATGCTGCTTTGGGTGCTAGCGTATCGGAATTGAATATTAAAAGCATTACTGACGAACTGTCGAATTTAATGTACGAATATCCTTTCCGCGTCCCAGCATACTACGCTCTAATTATTCGATCGCTGGTGACGTTGGAAGGAATTGCCATTCGGATCGAACCTGATTTTAAAGTTCTCAGTGCTGCATATCCCTATGTTGCTAAGCGGTTGTTGATCGATCCAGCCCCAGAATTGCGGGCATCGTTAAAAGATTTACTGTTTAAAGAAGGGACGTTCCGCTGGAATCGCTTAGAAAACTTGTTACGCAATGCCCGTGGGAATCAGGACTACGACTTTAATATTGTCCTGAATCAAATGATTGATTTTCTTTCATCCGAACGGGGGGCTTTTATTCGCGATCGCCTGGTAGATGAGATCGTTAAGAGTGTAGATGCTGTGAGTCGAAATACCTTACACGCCGTCACATCCAGGCTGCGAGACACATTCGATCGCGTCCCCCTGGGAAATCGTTTGGCAATGGCAATTCATGAAACTCCAGGTGCTTCTTCCGAACAACAGCAGACTTTGGAGCATATCAAACGTATTTGGGGAATTTTACAAGAAACCCGTGGTTTTGACCCCGCACAATTAATTCCGCAACTGGCACAGGTGTTAACAAAACCAGAAACTCAACGAATCGGGCAGCAACTCGCCAGTCAGTTGACGCAAAAGGCGATCGCGCGATTGCTACGAGAGTTATTAATTACACCAGAAGATAATTACAGCAATGGTTATAAACCAAGTGTCAGCGATCGTTTAATCTTGCCACCTGCAAAGGTTTAAAAGTGGTAATGGGTAATGGCAATTACCCGTTAGTAAGAAAATTTAGAAATTTAACCATTTACGGACTGAAAAA
Source organism: Chroococcidiopsis sp. (assembly GCF_051657925.1). Classification (NCBI taxonomy): domain Bacteria; kingdom Bacillati; phylum Cyanobacteriota; class Cyanophyceae; order Chroococcidiopsidales; family Chroococcidiopsidaceae; genus Chroococcidiopsis; species Chroococcidiopsis sp. The sequence continues at coordinate 37,063 of NZ_JBOFLP010000320.1, read as the reverse complement.
CTTTAAGGTTTTCCCCTTCGGGTACATGATTTGTACGAGTAAACAAATCTTTACCAGCAAGAGCAGCTGCAACACGAGCAACTGAAGCACCATACTGGCGACCCCCTTCCAGCATTTCTTCTTGAATGCCAATTGGTTCCATACGCGAACCACCTGAACGCGCATAGGGACCCCAGCGAGAACCTGTAACCTCGCTACCCGGCGCTGACTTTGGAAATGGAACCAGAATCATCCCACACTCCGCTAACGAACCGAGCATAGCAATTTGGGTCAATTCAACACCTGAACCCGCATTTCCATATCCCCCACCTGTAGCAAATACACCTGCAACCTTGCCCACCAGTTCATCAACTAACCAAAGTTGATATATGCTGCTGTCAATGAATTTCTTGATTCTCCAATCCAGCATTCCCATATGTACGGGCGAACCAAGAATCAGAGCGTCACATCGCCGAACTTCGTCTATTGTTGCTTCATCTGCGGTGCGTAATGTAGTTGTAGTATTTGCGACCGATGCAGCTCCCTCAACTACACTCTGAGCTAGTTTTTGGGTATTACCAAATAGGCTAGCGTACACAACAAGAACTTCAGCCATGTGTAGTCCCTCTAGCTAACAACTTGCCTATAACAGTAACACGATAGTTAAAATCCAGAGAAGCTGGAGATAGTACTACTAACTACCAACTACCCATTACCCATTACCAATCAATCCGTTTCATCTCCCTCTTGTTCCCGCCTCACATTTGTTTCCAAAGCCTGAATTTGTTCTCGTCTAGCTTCTACTTCTAGCGCCCGTCGAGATAACTCTTGCGTTTGTAAAGTTAGGGTTTGTCGCCATTTTTCTGCTCGTTCCATTTCTTGTTGCAAAAATAATGGAGTAATGCCACTAGTAAGATAGGTTTGGACTAATTCCATCACCCAATCCGCAGCGTTTTGAAGGCTGTAAACCTGGCAGCAATCTGGCGAGAGTTCTGCCAGTACCAACAAACCCTCAGCAAGAGTAAAAGGACAGCGATCGCCAATCGTAGTTTCCACATCGAGAATAGCACTGCGATCGCTTACCAATACCCAAGTATGCTCTGCTTCTTGACTGGCAAGCAATTTTAAGCCTAACTTACCAGAGATCCCGTACTTGATAATTTGAGCGAGGTAGAAAGTCATAGGTAGTGAGTGGTGAGTGGAAAGAATTCGGAATTCGGAATTCGGAATTAATTGTGAATTGTGAATTGGTAGTTGCTCCCTCTGCTCCCTTGTCCCCCTTGTCTCCCTCTACTCCCTACTCCCTGCTCCCTGCTCCCTAATTCAGCAAACGCAATCGGGCTTGGAGAATTTCAATTTGTTTTTCGGCTTCGGCTAAAGCATCCTTAGCACCTTGGACGACATCAGGCGGGGCTTTATCGACAAAGGTGGGGTTAGATAGTCGCGCCGAGAGAGATTTGGTTTCAGCTTGGGCTTTACTAAGGCTTTTTTCTAATTTGGCTCTGAGTACGGCAACATCGACGACTCCCGCCAAAGGAATTAGGACTTGTACCGTACCGACAACATCGGCGATCGCGGGTTCTAATGCTGTATCTAAAGCTGAAGTTATCGTCAGTGACTCGACTTTGGCAAGGTCTTGAATATACAATTCACTACTTGTCAAAATTTGGCGTTCGCGATCGCTTTCACTTTGCATTACCGCTTTTACTTTTACCCCTGGCTTAATTCCTGCCTCCGCCCGTAGATTGCGCAGGGTACGAATTGCTTCAATTAACAATTCAAATTGCTGCTCTAATTCTGAGTCAATTAGAGTCGCATCTGATTCTGGATATGGTTGTACGGATATACTCGCTGCTTCATCTGATTGTGTCAGCGTGTGCCAAATTTCCTCAGTAATATGAGGCATAAAGGGATGCAGAAGTTTGAGAATACCTTCTAAAACGTAGGCAAGAGTTTGTTGTGCTACCAGCCGTGACGCTGCGCCCTCAGCATCTTTCTGGAATAGTCGAGATTTGACTAATTCGATATACCAGTCGCAGAAATCGCCCCAAATAAAATCATATAATCCTTTTGCCGCTTCTCCCAAGCCGTAACTATCGATATAATCTGTCGTTTGTTTGACAACCTGGTAGTAGCGAGAGAGAATCCAGCGATCGGATAATTGTAGGGGCGGGTTTAGCGAAAGATCGTCAGTTAAGCCAATAGATTCTCGTTCAAAACCCGCCCGTACGGGAGTCGCAAGAGAATCTGTTTCTTCCCTCCTTATCAAGGGGGGATTGAGGAGGGATCTCAATTGTTGCGGAGTTTTGCCATCCAAATTCATCATCACGAAACGGGCAGCGTTCCACAATTTATTCGCAAAGTTGCGAGATGCTTCCACAGAAGCAGATTCATCTTTTTGGCGGTTGTAATCCAACCGAATATCTTGTCCCGCGCCGACAACTTCTTTCACCAAGGTGTAGCGCAAGGCATCTGTCCCATATTTATCCATTAGTAACAGCGGATCGATGCCATTTCCCGCCGATTTGGACATCTTCTTGCCGTTTTCATCCAATACCAACCCGTGAATGTAGACATCCTTGAACGGCATCTGTCCGGTAAAATGTCCCCCTAACATGGTCATTCTTGCCACCCAGAAGAAGATGATGTCAAATCCCGTGACTAGGGTAGCGGTAGGATAGTAAAATTCTAAGTCTTCAGTGCGATCGGGCCAGCCTAAAGTGGAAAAGGGCCACAGTCCTGAGGAAAACCACGTATCTAATACGTCTGGGTCTTGTTCTAGCTTGACATCTGTACCAAATTTTGATATAGCTTTTTCCCGCGCTTCCGCCTCACTTCGCGCCACAACAAACGGCGTGTTATCGCAGATTTCTCCGCCTGTCTCGCTGACGGCATACCAAGCCGGAATTTGATGCCCCCACCATAGTTGACGCGAGATACACCAATCTCTGAGTTTAACTAGCCAGTCGCGATAAACCTTCGTCCAGCGTTGGGGGACGAACTGGGGCGAATTTTTTTCGTCTAGAAATGATAGAGTGCGATCGGCTAAAGGACGAATTTTGACGAACCACTGAGTTGAAAGTAGTGGCTCAATTGGAACTTTTCCGCGATCGCTATACGGTACGGCGTGTTTGTATTCTTCGACTTTGACGAGAAATCCTTCCGCTTCTAAACGTTGGACGACATTCTTACGGGCAACAAATCGATCTTGTCCTTGAAAATCTCCCGCATTTTCATTCAGTGTGCCGTCTTTATTCATAATATTAATAAACGGCAGATCGTGACGCTGACCCATCTCAAAATCGTTCGGGTCGTGGGCAGGAGTCACTTTAACGCAACCCGTCCCAAATTCAGGATCGACAAATTCGTCGCCAATTACCGGAATTTCTCGCTGCATAATTGGTAAAGTTAGGGTTTTCCCAATTAAATGTTTGTAGCGATCGTCTTTTGGATTTACCGCGACAGCCGTATCGCCTAGCATTGTCTCTGGTCGCGTTGTTGCTACTTCTACAGATCCAGATCCATCAGTTAATGGATAGCGGAAGTGCCATAAATGCCCGTTGACTTCTTTATTTTCTACTTCTAAATCGGATACCGCTGACTGAGTTGCGGGACACCAATTCACTAAATATTTGCTGCGATAAATCAGTCCTTCTTCGTGAAATCGGACAAACTCTTCGACAACGGCTTTGTTTAAGCCTTCATCCATCGTGAAGCGTTCCCGCGACCAATCTACGGAAACTCCCAAGCGTTGCAGTTGACCGACAATTGTACCCTTAGATGAGTCTTTCCACTGCCAAGCGCGTTCGAGAAATTTCTCCCGTCCCAGTTCGTAGCGGGTTTTGCCTTCTGCTTGCAGTTGCTTTTCGAGAATTGTATGGACTGCAATACTGGCATGGTCAGTTCCAGGGAGATAGAGCGCATTGTATCCTTTCATGCGATGGTAGCGGATCAGGGAATCTATCAGCGTGTTATCGAAGGCGTGACCCATGTGGAGGCTACCAGTCACGTTGGGGGGAGGAATGACGATGCAGTAGGGTTCCCCGCCGCGCTGGGGGTCTGCTTTATACACTTGGTTGTCTTCCCAGAATTTTTGCCACTTGGCTTCAGTGGTGAAGGGGTCGTAGAGGCTGGGCAGGTTAGGAATGGTTGCTGTCATGTCGGGAAGACGGAATGCAGTGAATTATTTAATATTTTGCCATAGGGCAAGGTGGAGGTAGAACAAGTAATGTCATTCGTCATTCGTCATTCGTCATTGGTGAATACAAATGACTAGTGACCAATGACAAATGACAACCATTACGCAAGATCTCACAAATTAAATCGGGATGCTATATAAATGGAACCTACAGAGGAACAATATTTAATTATTAATGCCCTCGATACGCTAGATTTACTAGAAAATGGCTTTTATGATGAGAGTACAGGCGACTGGTATATTCAAACTCATAGCTCTGTTTTACCAATTTCTGTTATTCAGCATGACGGTGAAGTAGTTCCAACTAACTGGCGGTCAGATTTATGAGAGAACCATCTGAATTACAAAAACAGCAATATGAAAGATTTACAGAAATTTTGAATACTGGCAAGCAACGCTACATGGAAGCCAAGGGGACTCATAAGGGTTATCGCGCTGGTCTGAAAGGACAAGATTATTTAACTGATGAAGAAAGACAAGAAGCATTATCCTTAGTACGACAGTTATTTCAAGTTCGAGAAAAGTCAGATAATTTAACTGCAACGCCATTACTAAAAGAGGGAATAGAAGCTGATTCTTAGCCTTGTGCTAAATTTTAACGTCTGCGCGGAAAGCGATCGCTCAAATTATCTATTGCTATCGATCGTTTGCAGGTGAAGATAAAAATAATGTGAGACTGGAGACATTGACATGACTTGCCAACTCGATAATTAAGTCGAGTTTTCCATCCCTATCTAAATTGCCTACCCAAAAAACTGAGGGAGGTTTGCGATCGCTACACGATACTAAAAACAGTAGGCAAAATATTGGTATCGTTCTAACTGCCTCATAGCTCAACCGATCTCTTTGTCTATCTGTAAATATTTTTGATTGATTAGTCAATCAAAGTTATTCTAAGAATTAGGGAGTAACCAAACAATTTTTCTCCCCTGCTCCTCTGCCCCCCTGCTCCCTCTACAAACTCAACGACGAATACACGACTAGGATATAGCCATGCCCCCACGGGACGATCGCGATTTTGAGGATAAGCGACAGCAAATTATTGATGGTGCTTTACAAGTTTTTGCTAGCAAAGGCTTTGAGAAAGCAACCAATAAAGATATTGCTACGGCATCCGGTATTGGTTCCCCTGGTTTGATTTATCACTACTTCAAGGACAAAAGCAACTTGTTTCAACAAGTTCTCGAACAACGCTTGCCTTTAATGCAACTACTGAGCCACAGCGACGAGTTGATGACCAAGCCGATACAGGATGTGTTAACTCTGTTCGGTCATGCTTTTCTCAGAATGGCTGAAAATCCTACATCGCTGGCTCTATTCAAACTCATTATGGGAGAAGCAATTCGGCAGCCGCATGTTGCAGAAATAGTAAATCGAATTGGTCCTAGTCGTTCGGTGACTTTCTTAACCCATTATTTAGAACAACAGATGGCTGCTGGCGTACTCAAACCGATGAATCCAAATGCAGCAGCACGCTGTTTCGCTGGTTCTTTTGTGGCATATTTACTAACGCGGGAGGTCTTCATGCAACCCGACGCACAGCAGCTTAGTGCAGAAGTGATGGTAGAAACTGCGGTCAAAGTTTTCTTACAAGGGACATTAGTTGCTCCCACAGATGAGTAGGGATACGGGGTAGGAATAATTCATGCGATTCAGCTTTAGGACGTTTTTTCGAGCTTTGTTGATTAACTAATCAATCAAGAATAAGTTCAATTGTTTTGGAAGTTTTCAGGAGTTTTTGGTATGACTAACGATACAACTCCCATATCGCCAACTGATGCCGTATCCCCGCAGCATGAAATTTTAGACCAGCAAACGACAACCTGCTGTATTGTGGGCAGTGGTCCGGCAGGAGCAGTATTGGCGCTGCTGCTGGCACGTCAAGGTATACCTGTGATGCTGCTGGAAGCACACAAAGATTTGGATCGTGACTTTCGGGGTGATACCATTCACCCGTCTGTGATGGAGATCTTGGCAGAATTGGGCTTAGCCGAACGCTTGCTTGAGCTGCGCCACACCAAACTACGCCAGCTGAATATTCGCACAGATGGGAAAACTTTCACAATTGCTGATTTTAGTCACTTGAAAACCCGCTATCCGTACGTTACAGTGATGCCCCAAGTAAAATTCCTAGAGTTTATCACTGAGGAGGCAAAACAGTATTCCAACTTTCAACTCGTGTTGGGCGCAAACGTACAAGAATTAATTGTGGCAGATGGAGGAGTCCGAGGCGTACGCTATCGCGGACATGGCGGTTGGCATGAAGTGAGAGCGCAGCTTACAGTTGGTGCAGATGGTCGTCATTCCCGCCTACGTCAACTAGCTGGATTTAAGCCAATTGAGACCTCGCCACCTATGGACGTGCTGTGGTTTCGTCTTCCGCGCCGACCGGACGAACCAGAAGGTTTGAATGGTCGTATCGGTAGCGGTCATATTTTAGTAACAATCGATCGCTGTGATACTTGGCAGATTGCTTATGTCATTCCTAAAGGTGGTTATCAAGATTTGCGGGCGGCGGGATTGGAGGCGTTGAGAAAGTCTATTGTTGAAGTAGTGCCGGAATTAAGCGATCGCGTGGAACTACTCAAAGAGTGGTCTCAAATCGCATTTCTCTCAGTTGAGTCGAACCGCCTACCGCAATGGTATAGTTCTGGCTTACTATTGATTGGTGACGCTGCTCATGTCATGTCACCCGTTGGAGGAGTAGGGATCAACTATGCGATTCAAGATGCCGTAGTAGCGGCAAACGTGCTGAGCGAACCACTAAAAACTGGTAGATTGCAGCTACAAGACTTAGCCAAAGTCCAACGTCGGCGTGAGTTGCCCATCCGATTTATCCAGGCTTTTCAGTCTTTAATCCAAAAGCAAATTCTCAATCGAGCGCTCAAGCCACAGCAAAAGTTCCAGATGCCAAGCTTGCTAAGGCTATCAATTCTGCGCGATCTGCTAGCGCGGTTAATTGCCTTTGGGTTAGTGCCCGTGCATGTAAAAACTTAGCTTTTGAAAGTGAGTAGTGAAGAAAGAAAGGTGTAGGGTGTAGGAGGAATTCGGAATTAATCGATCGCTGGTCGCTGGTCACTGGTCACTGGTCACTGGTCACTGGTCACTGGTCACTGGTCACTGGTCACTGTCTCTACGACTAGCGCATATTTCCTTATTTTTCAATCTTTACCACTATATGTAAATCGCGTATAGTCTTAATCTATTGCCTTTAACTGCTAAGGCTTTTTTTCCAGTCAAACCTTTTTCCTAAATATTTTACCTATGGTGCGAGAGCTACAGCGCTTAAACCCAACCAGCCAGTTTCCCGAAACTGCCCCAGCTGCAAATCCAGTTTTTTTCAGGACGTATAGTCGGCGGATAGGAGGTGGGCGCGAGACTTGGGAACAAGTATGCGATCGCACCCTGCGCGGGCTAGTAGAATTGGGTAAACTCACCCCAGCAGAAGCCGCTATTCTCGAAAAAATGCAAAAGGAGATAAAATCTCTTCCTAGCGGGCGCTGGCTGTGGGTAGGGGGTACGGAATGGATTTCTCGGCAAGAAAACTTTTCCGGCGCTTATAACTGTACTTCTACCAACGTAGTAGACTGGCGGGCTTTTGGCTTGATGATGGACTTGGCAATGATGGGCTGCGGTACGGGTGCAATCCTCGAACCCCAGTACATTAACCAACTTCCCGTGATTCGCAACCGCCTCCACGTTACTGTAGAAGGAGAAATTGGCACAACTCCCGCTTCAGAACGGCGAGAAGAGACAGAAGTGCAAATTGAGGGTAATATCGTTCATCTTCTGGTCGGTGATAGCCGCCGAGGTTGGGTCAAGTCTTATCAAACTCTGTTAGAACTATCAACTAACGAGCGTTTTTCGGATATCGTACATGTCAGCGTCAATCTCGGCAATATTCGTCCGGCAGGAGAGATCTTAAAAGGCTTTGGCGGCGTTGCTAACCCGATTAAATTGCCAGAATTGTATCAACGCTGCGCAGCAATTTTGAATAAAGCCGTAGGCAGAAAACTTAATTCTGTTGAATGTTGTTTATTAATAGATGAAGCTGCCGTTGTTGTAGTTGCCGGAAATGTTCGCCGCTGTTTACCTGAAGATGCTTTAGTACATACATCAACGGGACTCGTCCCAATTCGAGATATCCAAATTGGAGATTTAGTACAAACTCCACTTGGTTTTCGGCAAGTAGTTGATAAATTTGACCAGGGCGTTCAAGAAGTTTACGAAATTGAGACAAACGGTACTTTTCCTCGCGCCACTTTAAATCATCGCATTGCCGTGCTAGCTGATGCTAAAGGTAACATTAACTGGAAGCAAGTTGGAGATATAGTAGAAGGCGATCGTCTCATGCACAATACTCAGGTTCTTCCTGGTACTGTAACTCAATTACCACCAGATTTTACCGCAGAGCGACCAATTCAAAGTAGAAATGCTAGACCAATTATTATCCCAGAATTAACTCCTGAAGTTGCATGGCTGATTGGTCTGACTCATGGTGATGGATATGTCAGTTTAGGTAGAAATAAACATGGAAAACTCTACGGAGCAATTTCTTGGGCTTGTAGCAGCTTAGATAGAGAACTAGCTGCTAAAATTCATCACAAGATCGATCGCGCTTTAGCTTTCTTTGGATTAAAGGCAACACACGTACTGCTAGCAAATGAGAATACGCTGCGATCTCGTGTTACTTCTATTCGAGTGGCTGAATATTTCCACGAATACATCAAACAGCCAAATAAATCGATAGAAATTCCTGACTTTATTTTGCAAGGTTCGGTTGACATCAGAGCTGCTTATTTAGCAGGTTTAATGGACAGTGATGGTGCAATTAATAATAGACCACCTCATTTAGTGACAACAGTTTATCGCTCATTTGCTAGACAAGTAGCTGCTGTTCTTTCCAGTTTGGGGATTGCTGGAAAAGTACAGCTAACTCGTCCACAAGTAGAAAATTGGCAAGTAAAATATAATGTCACTTTACCAGCTTTAAAAAATCAATATAATGCCTTAATTGCACTGCATTCAGTCAAAGGTGAATTACGCCAGGGATTGAAAACGTATGGATTTACCATACCTGGTTCGCTGATGCGTGAAGTATACACCTATAGCGAGATGCGAGAAATGGGATTTCAAGGTTCTCGCTCTGTAGATGCTAATTACGAACGCTACACTGCTGAATCAGAAGTTTGTCTTGATATTCCAGTTACAGTGCAAGGTTTGGGAAGTTACGACTACGTTCAAACCTACGATATTGAAGTAGAAGAAGCTCACTGTTTTTACTGTGATGGCTACCTCACACATAATAGTGCGGGGATGCGTCAAGGTACTAGCAATGACGAGCTATTTGCTAATGCTAAAAATAACCTTTGGCAACAAGATGAAAACGGTAACTGGCGGATCGATCCCGAACGCGATGCGCTGAGAATGGCGAATCATACCCGCGTATTTCATCAAAAGCCAACCTTAGAAGAATGTATTAATGCCGTTCGCAGTCAATATTATTCTGGTGAAGGAGCAATTCAGTATGCGCCGGAAGCGATCGCCCGTAGCAATGCAGATTTTTTAAGTAGTCAAGCACTAAAGCAAGAGTTTATTGAAACATACGTAACTTCAAAAGAAAAAGCTCACATTTGGCTGAAAGATCGCCATCCAGAAATAACGAATTTTGAACTGGAACATAGGCTTTCAAGATATGGTTTGAACCCATGTGGCGAAATTTTGGGTGGTAATTTCCACTGCAATTTATCGGAGGTTCATTTAAATCAAATCGACCCCAAAAATGACAAAGAACAAGAAGAAGCCTTTACAGCAGGAGCCTTGTCTGTCGCTTCTTTGTTGAATCACAAATTTCTCGAACCTCGCTATCAATTCAGTCGCGAATTAGACCCAATTGTGGGTGTTTCTTTCACCGGATTATTCGATTTCTTCGTCCGTGCTTTTGGTGTCGATTGGTTGCGGTGGTGGGAACAAGGAAGACCGGAAGAATTCAGAATTCAGAATTCAGAATTCAGCAGTGAGAATTTGGCGGAGTATTTTAGAAATAAAGAAAGGGAGTATCTCAGTCGTTGGCGCGATATCGTGTTTCGCGTTGTGTGGGAATATTGCGATCGCCATAACATTAAACGCCCGAATCGCTGTACTACCGTCCAACCTAGCGGTACTAAATCTCTATTGACTGGCGCGTCTCCTGGCTGGCATCCTCCCAAAGCCCAACGTTTTATTCGTCGGATTACCTTCCGCAAAAACGATCCAGTGGCACTAGCTTGCATTGACTACGGTTATGGTGTCGTTCCCTCCCAATCAGATAAAGACGAAAATGGCAATTTGTTGAACGACCCCTTCGATCCTCGTTGTATGGAGTGGTTGGTAGAAATTCCTGTCGCCGTGCCTTGGGCAGATTTACCCGGTGCTGATGAAATTGAGATTAGCAAATTTAGCGCTTTAGCCCAAATGGATTTCTACATGCAAGTGCAGAAATACTATGTAACTCACAACACTTCCGCAACAATTGAGTTGCGAGAAAACGAGGTCGAAGCATTGGGGATGCGGATTTACGAAACCATTCAAAACAATGAAGGTTATATTAGTGCTGCCTTATTAGCCAGATTTGACGACTTACAAACTTTTCCCCGCTTGCCATTTGAACCGATAACCAAAGCTAAGTACGAAGAATTAATGCAACAAGTGCATTCCCGACGGCAAGTGCATGATTTTTATACTGCCCTCAGCCGCTATGATGCTCAAGAGTTAGATGAAGCAGGTCCAGCAGGGTGCGATTCAGATAAATGCCTCTTTCCTCAACAGGAAGGGGCGAGGAGTGAGGGGTGAGGAGTGAGGGGTGAGGAGTGAGGGCTTAGAAGAGAGCTGGGGGAGAGTCGCCCAGCTGGGGGAGCAAAACAATTCACGCATTCAAAATTCTCTACACCCCACACTCCCCACACTTCCCACACTTCCCACTCTTTCCCTCGCTCCTCGCTCCTCGCTCCTCGCTCCTCAAACCTCTCGACTAAAAAGCTAGAATTTCAAACAGTACAGATGCAGCCACGCATAGAGGAAATTCAAATATGTTTGTAGACGAACTAGCACCTATTTTTAAGGAATTGGTACAGCACCCAGTTTCTTTTTTAGGAGGATTTGTCTCTGGGGTACTGCACCTCAGCCTAGCTGACGATCCAGTCAAAAGTTGGCTCGATCGCCAGTCTGATTCTTCCAGCTACAATTCTTCCACATCTGGCGATCGCAACGGCAAAACTAGCGGTCCTCAAAGCATTTCTATCGACTAGAGGTAGAGAGTTACGTAGAGACGCGATCTTTCGCGCCTCTACAGTGATGATTGTTAACTGTTAACAGTTAAGCAGATTAAATGATAACTATTGGAAATTTTTTATGCAGTATTTGTAATACAGAAGACCTTTGATAAACAAACCATACGATATGATATGCGTAAGTGTAAGTTCAGTCCTGTAACTGGTTAAATTTGAGAAGCTGCTACCGACTGGGGTTGTCTATCTTGAAAAGCTAGATTACTGATAAATTTGAAATCTGGTGTTTGCCAAAACTGCAAATTTTTAGGTTCGATTTCTCGACTGAACTTGACTCTCTGTTCAGACTTACGCGACCGATTATGACTATCTACGTTGGAAACCTTTCTTACCGCGCTACGGAAGAAGACCTGAGAACTGTATTCGCAGAATATGGCACGATCAAGCGCATTGTCCTACCGATGGATCGGGAAACTGGCAGAATGCGCGGATTTGCTTTCGTTGACATGGACGAGGATGCCCAAGAAGAATCAGCGATCGCTGAATTAGATGGTGCCGAATGGATGGGAAGACAGCTGCGAGTCAATAAAGCTAAACCCCGCGAAGAAAATGGCGGTGGCGGCGGTGGATATCGGCGTAACGGAGCCGGAGTGAGGGCAAGATTTGGTCAGGAGTAGTTACAACCACCCCGCTCTGTAGGAAACTACTCGGAACAAGATTAATACTTTAAATCTGAATTTGGGTCAACCCTTTCACTGACCAGTTAAGTATCTGACACTGATAATTGCTGGTCGGTGTTTTGTCGATCGCGATCGGAATCGATCTAATTCTTGTCATCAGTTCAACCCATGTTGTCAATCGCTCTTGGCAAGAACTAGACTGATGGCTTGACGGCATTGTTTGAAAATCAGACTCTGAAGCTAGATCCGAGATCGCCGTATTTCGCAATCGTTCAGCAACACGATTGTGGCGATCGCGCGTGGCAAGGTGCAGTGATTTCTATAGTTTATCTAAAGCCAGATTCCACTATTTAGATTCAGTTCCTAAGATAGTAGTGCAGGGTGCTGCCTTATTGGTAAATCTTGCAACATGCCCTCATCTACAGAGAGAGCGATCGTTATGGCTGAAGCTGTCCAACATCCAATAGATTACGAATCTGCACTAGGTCGGGATTGTACAACCCTGTCTCGACACGTCCTACAACAGTTGCAAAGTTTTTCTGCTGATGCCCAAGATCTGAGCGCCTTAATGAGTCGCATTGCCCTCGCTGGCAAGTTAATCTCGCGTCACCTCAGTCGTGCGGGATTGATGGAAGGCGTACTGGGATTTACCGGAGACGTGAACGTACAGGGGGAATCAGTCAAAAAGTTGGACGTTTATGCCAACGATGTTTTTATCTCGGTTTTCAAGCAGAGCGGTTTAGTCTGTCGCTTGGCTTCCGAAGAAATGGAAAAGCCATATTACATTCCTGAAAACTGTCCGATTGGTCGTTATACCTTGCTTTACGATCCAATCGATGGTTCATCCAATACAGATATTAATATGAGTCTGGGATCGATCTTCGCCATCCGACAGCAGGAAGGCAACGATCTAGATGGAGAGGCAAAAGACTTACTGCAATTGGGAAGCAAACAAATTGCAGCAGGATACATCCTCTACGGACCCAGTACCATGTTGGTGTATTCCATCGGTAAGGGCGTGCATTCTTTTACCCTCGATCCCAGCCTTGGAGAATTCATACTTTCGGAAGAAAATATTCAACTGCCGCAACACGGTTCGGTTTATAGTGTCAATGAAGGCAACTTCTGGCAATGGGACGAATCGATCCGAGAATACATTCGTTACGTCCACCGCACAGAAGGCTATACCGCACGTTACAGTGGAGCTATGGTAGGTGACATTCATCGGATTTTAGTGCAAGGTGGCGTGTTCCTTTACCCTGGCACGGTGAAAAAACCAGAAGGTAAAATCCGCCTACTGTATGAATCTGCTCCCTTAGCATTTTTGGTCGAGCAGGCAGGAGGCAGAGCAATTACGGGAACCCAAGACATCATGGATGTCGTGCCAGAAAAACTGCATCAACGCACTCCGTTGATTATTGGTAGTAAAGATGACGTGGCATTAGTTGAGTCCTTTATTCAGCGACACGCCCAAGCCCAAGAGGAAAAGAATATTCGGGCGCAGGCACGCATACCTCAATGAGAGGGGTTAGGAGTTAGGGGTTAGGGGCTAGAAAAGAGCAGAGGGGCAGAGGAAGCAGAGGAGCAGAGGCAGCAAAAACACGCACCACGTACCACTCATCACGCACCACTCTCTTACCTCTCACTCCTCACTCCTCGCTCCTCGCTCCCCAGTTAGTAAACCAATGAAGAGTTGAGAAATACAAATATTATGGCAACAAATCATTTACTAGAGATCAAAGAATACGGTCAAAGCATTTGGATGGATAATTTGACCCGTGACTTAGTTCAGTCTGGAGAGCTGAAGAATTTAGTTGAGAATCAAGGTATTTGCGGGATCACTTCTAACCCAGCAATTTTTGAAAAAGCGATCGCAGGTAATGCGATCTACGATGCTGACATCGAAGCAGGGATTCGAGCGGGGTTACCAACTTACAAAATTTATGAATCCTTAGTGTTTCAAGATATCCGCGATGCTTGCGATATCTTGCGTCCCATCTATGACGCTTCCGGCGGTCTAGATGGATATGTCAGCATTGAAGTCCCTCCCACGATCGCCCACGACACCCAGGCGACAATTAACGAAGCCCGTCGTTACTATCAAGAAATTGGGCGGGATAACGTCATGATTAAAATCCCTGGTACTGATGAAGGATTACCAGCGGTAGAACAAGTCATTTCCGAGGGGATCAACGTTAACGTGACGCTGTTGTTCTCAGTTCAAAGTTACATCGAAACAGCCTGGGCATACATTCGCGGTTTAGAAAAACGTGCAGCCGAAGAAAAGGATATTAGCAAGATTTCTTCTGTGGCTAGCTTCTTCCTGTCGCGGATCGATTCTAATATTGACGGGAAAATTGATGCTGCCCTCAAAGCAGGCGTAGACCGGATTGAGAAAGAAGCAAAATTAAGAGCCGTCAGAGGGAAAGTTGCAATCGCCAACGCTAAGATTGCTTATCAAGAATACAAGAAAATTATTCAAAGCGATCGCTGGCAAGCATTAGTAGCTAAAGGCGCAAACGTTCAGAGATTGCTGTGGGCTAGCACCAGTACCAAAGACCCTAACTACAGCGATGTCATGTACGTTGACGAACTGATCGGTCCTGAAACTGTCAATACATTACCACCCAATACGATTGATGCGTGTGCCGACCACTGCGACGTAGCAAATCGCGTCGAGTCAAATGTCGAGGAAGCCTACAAGTTAATTGAAAACTTAAAAGATCCAGATGTGGCGATCGATATCGACCAAGTGATGGACGAATTAATCGTGGAAGGGATCGACAAATTCGTTAAACCCTTTGAATCGCTGATGCAGTCCTTGGAAGAGAAGGTTGCTAAGCTATCACCTGTATAGGAGGAGCGAGGAGCGAGGAGTGAGGGGATAGGAAGTCAATTGAATTCGCAATTCCTAATTAAATTCTTTCGACGCTCCCTCAGCTCCCATTCTAGCCTTCGGCAAGCCCTTCGGGCTACGAGAAGGGCTTATTCTCCGAGAAGCCACCCTTCGGGTGTCTACGCCCTACAGCTTCCTCAGCTGCCTCAGTTCTCTTCTTACCCTAACCCCTAACCCCTAACCCCTCATATGGTCACGTTGCTAGAAAATCCCTTACGAGTGGGGCTGCAACAACAGAGAGTTCCCGAACCGCAAATCTTAGTCATTTTTGGTGCGTCGGGAGATCTGACTCAGCGCAAACTCGTTCCAGCACTCTACAAACTCAGACGGGAACGCCGCCTGCCACCCGAATTTACAATTGTAGGCGTAGCACGCAGAGAATGGAGTCACGATTACTTCCGCGAACAAATGCGGGAGGGGATCGAGCAGTTTTCTGACGGTATTGGTTCGGAAGACTTATGGCAAGAGTTTTCTCAGGGTATATTTTATTGCCCCGGAGATATTGACAACCCCGAAAGCTATCAAAAGCTAAAAAACTTTTTGGCAGAGTTGGACGAAAAGCGGGGAACCAGAGGCAACCGCGTATTTTATCTGTCCGTGTCGCCCAAGTTTTTTGCTGAAGCCATCCAGCAGTTGGGCAAAGCAGAAATGCTCAAAGATCCGCTCAAAACCCGCTTGATGATTGAAAAGCCCTTCGGTCGAGATTTGGGAACGGCGCGATCGCTTAACCGTGTCGTGCAGCAAGTTTGTAAAGAAGAACAAGTCTATCGCATCGACCACTATTTGGGCAAAGAAACAGTCCAAAATTTGCTGGTGTTTCGCTTTGGGAATGCCATTTTTGAACCATTGTGGAACCGCCAGTTTGTCGATCACGTCCAAATTACCGTTGCCGAGACAGTCGGGGTAGAAGACAGAGCGGGATATTATGAAAGCTCTGGGGCATTGCGAGATATGTTGCAAAACCACTTGATGCAACTATTTGCCCTCACAGCAATGGAGTCACCTAACACCCTAGATGCCGATTCAATCCGCACGGAGAAAATGAAGGCGATTCAAGCGACTCGCCTAGCAGATATTCAAAATTTGGAACGTGCGGCAGTACGAGGACAATATAGTGCGGGGTGGATGAAAGGCAAGCGCGTCCCTGGTTATCGAGAAGAACCAGGCGTGAATCCCCAGTCTACAACTCCCACGTTTGTCGCCATGAAGTTTTTGATCGACAACTGGCGTTGGAAAGGCGTGCCTTTTTATCTGCGGACGGGTAAGCGCTTGCCCAAAAAAGTTTCGGAGATTTCAATTCATTTCCGCGAAGTGCCGAATTTGTTGTTTCAGTCGGCAGCACAGCAGATGAACGCTAATATCTTGGCACTGCGAATTCAACCCAACGAGGGGATTTCGCTGCGATTTGAGGTAAAAATGCCAGGGGGAACTCTACGGACTCGTTCTGTAGATATGGACTTTACCTATGGTTCCTTTGGCTTACAAGCAACTTCCGACGCATACGATCGCCTCTTACTCGATTGCATGATGGGCGACCAAACGCTATTCACTAGAGCTGACGAAGTAGAAGCTGCATGGCAATTGGTGACTCCAGCCCTTTCAGTTTGGGATTCGCCCACCGATCCCGCAACTATCCCACAATACGAAGCAGGGACTTGGGAACCAACCGAGGCGGAATTACTGATCAATCAAGATGGTCGTCGCTGGCGTAGGTTGTAAATAGCAATGAAGCGATCGGCACTCAATCTGTATACAGACTATCTGTTACAAATACCATTTTACGGAAATGATGGTAAATGTGGCGATCGCTCTATTGCTAATAGCTAGTTTCATCCTTCATCCTTCATCTTTCATCCTGTCCTATGGTGACTCAATCTGCTCCAATTTTCTCACTTCAGGCTCCCAAGGATATCTCAGTAAGCGAGATTGAAGCCGAACTCAATCAGATTTGGCAAAGTTATGGCGTGGCTGGTGAGGATGGGGGACTGCCCGCCGCCACTCGCGCCAAAACCTTTACTTTGCTCGTTTACGAACCAGAAGAAACTCAACAATTGCTGGCAGCTTTGGGATATTACAGCGGTCCAATCGACGGCATCCCAGGACCACGCACCGCCTCCGCAATTCGCGAAGCCCAAAAAGTATTTGGACTGGAAAAAACGGGGAAATCTAGCCCAGAGTTACTAATAAAACTTAGGGAAGAACAAAGCAAACGCCGTGGTGTAGTAGATAGCAGCACGGCAACGACAGCTTACGCAATGGATACCCGCAGTCCTGCTGTCGCTGATGCGATCGCCAGCCGCAATCCTTGTCGAATTATTGCATTGTGTCCGGTCACTGGAGAAGACGAGGGCGTAAAGGCACAAGTTTCTGCATACTGCCCGATCCAGAAGCAGTCCGCCACAACTTTGATCTGTTGCGAATACATCACCCTGACGGGAACGGTTGAAGCCCTCGAAAGAGTGGTAGGCATGGTTCCAGATTTATTAATTGGTGGCTTGCCTAAATTTCTCTGGTGGAAAGCTACTCCAGAACCCGATCACCCGATCTTCAAGCGTTTGGCAGCCTCTTGCAACTCTGTCATCTTCGACTCCAACAGTTTTACACAAGTCGAAACCAATCTCATCCGGCTGCAAGAATTGATCGATGCAGGCATGACAATTTTCGATGTCAACTGGAGTCGGCTAGCTGCTTGGCAAGAGTTGACGGCAGAAGCCTTCGATCCACCCCAGCGCCGCGCTTCATTAGGGGAAGTCGATCGCGTCACCATAGACTATGAAAAAGGCAATTCTGCCCAAGCCTTGATGTTTTTAGGCTGGTTGGCAAGTCGATTGAACTGGCGACCGACTAAAGTGACTACAGAAACGGGAGACTACGACATCAAACGCTTTTACTTCATGGCAGAAGGCGATCGCGAAGTCGAAGCAGAAATTGCTGGCGTTCCAACTGCTAGCGACGGTGACGTAGCCGGAGATTTGATTGCTTTACGCCTCACATCTACGAATCCAGCTGCCAACTGTTCTACCGTTTTGTGTTCCGAAACCTCTGGCTGTATGCGGATGGAGGCACACGGCGGCGCTCAAGCTGGGATCGTCAACCAAGTAACATCCCTTGCCGATCAAAGTGCTGAAGAGTTGCTCTCGCAGCAACTACAACGCTGGGGACGAGACGTACTATTTGAAGAAAGTCTGGCAGTGACAGTACAGATGTTGAAATTAGCTAATGGTTAATGGTTAATGGTTAATGGTTAACAATGAACTATTAGCTATTAACTATTAACTATTATGTCTTTAATTATTGCTGGAGAACGCAGTGGGGTAGGCAAAACAACCGTGACGCTTGCCCTACTATCTTTTTTATGTCGGTGGCAAAAACTATCTGTCCAGTCTTTTAAGGTAGGACCAGATTATATCGACCCGATGTTTCATCAGTACGTGACCGGATCTCCCTGTCGCAACTTAGATCCCGTACTGACTTCCGAAACTTACGTCCAACAATGTTTTATCCATCATACCCAACAGTCTGAGTATTCACTAGTAGAGGGAGTGATGGGATTATTTGATGGAATTGGCAATGGAGAAGTCAAAATTCAAAATTCAAAATTACCAACTACCAACTACCAACTACCAACTACCAACTACCAACTACCAATTAATTTTGCCAGTACCGCTCACATCGCTCGAATACTCGATCTACCTGTAGTACTGGTGATAGATTGCAGTCGCCTGTCTGGTTCGGTTGCCGCGATCGCCCACGGTTATTGTTCCTTCGATCCCCGTGTGAAAATAGTTGGATTCGTACTGAATCGAGTCGGAAGCGATCGCCACTTACAATTATTACAAGATGCCCTTGCACCTCTAGACTTACCAATTCTTGGTGTTTTACACCGCCACGATAATATTACTATTCCCGATCGCCATCTCGGTCTAGTCCCCACCGCCGAACTTCCCCAACTGGATCTCGCGATCGAGCAACTGGCAACTTTAGCCCAAACCTGTTTTGATTGGGACAAATTAATGCCTTTGATACAAGGGAGCAGGGAGCAGGGAGTAGGGAGCAGGGGAGCAGAGGAGCAGAGGAGCAATTACCAATTACCAATTACCAATTACCAATTACCAAACCACCAATTCCGAATTCCGTTCACGCAGTGTAGCGTCAGCGTCTATTCCGAATTCCGAATTCGACTTGCCGTTGCGCGCGATCGCGCTTTTAATTTCTATTACCAAGACAACTTAGACTTATTGCAACAATTGGGGGCAGAATTAGTATTTTGGAGTCCCTTAACCGATTCTGGCTTACCAGAAAATGTCCACGGCTTATATTTCGGTGGTGGATTTCCCGAAGTTTTCGCCCAACAATTAGCAGCAAATACAGGAGCGATCGCCTCAGTAAAAACAGCCATGTTAGCTGGAATGCCCGCATATGCAGAGTGTGGAGGTTTGATGTATTTATGCGATAAAATTATCGACTTTGAGCAGAATTCTTGGTCAATGGTAGGAGTCATCCCCACTGCTAGCGTCATGGGTTCTCGCCTTACCTTGGGATATCGTCACTGCATTGCTCTCCAAGATAGTCCCTTATTACACACAAACGATACAGTCTGGGGACATGAATTTCATCGTTCTTCTTTATCAGAATTACCAACCCAACCTCTATTTCAAACCCAAGGACTCAGCACTCCCCCAGTCGCAGAAGGCTGGCGACTCCCTCACCTACACGCTTCTTATATCCACCTTCATTTCGGTACGCGCCCCGACATTCCCGCCCGATTTTTACAACACTGCGTTTGCTGGCAAGAGAGTCAAAAGTAGACAATTAAAAATAAGAAAAGTTGTGCCGTTCGACTTTTGCGTCTTTGCAGCTTTGCGTGACATTTAAATTAAAACTTCTCCCTTGTCTCCCTTGTCATCCTTGTCCCTTTTATGCTCCTCGATCGCCCGACAACACTCATCAACCCCAGCCCGTTGCTGCATCATACCAACTAAAGCCTCATAAGCAGACCAATTTGCCTGTAACAAAGTCCGTGCTTGCAAAACCGCCCAGCGTTGCTTTTGCTCTACAGCATTAGCCGTATATCCTAAAGGAGTCAAAATCATTCCGAACTTCTGGCGATCGTCTGCTCCCCCTTCGGTGTTACTGTAAACTAAATCTTCTGCAGCTAAACCTGCCATCCAAACAGTACAATAGCGGTCTAGCATTTGAGCTGTCAGCGTACCCCGATCTAACTGCGCTGCTAACTCCCGATCTTCAAAACTGACACCACCTAAACCTGGTTGTTTCTGCTTCAAAGCTTCCCAAGCGCTAAGAGTATAACCAGTAATCGGGATATTTAATAAATGCGCTACCAGAAAATGTCCCGCTTCGTGGCGGACAATGCGATCGCGGTGTTGGGGTGAAAAACTTGCCAGCCAGTCTAAAACTAAATTACTCCCTTTGCCCTGAAAGCTAAAACTATCTAACGTAGCCACTGCTAAAACGCTGAAAGTAGCAAGCGCTGGAATCACTGGTGAAAAATGCAACAAAGGACTTAGCAGTGTTGAAAGCGTCATCACGAAGATGGAAATAGCAACTAAGTTTAGGGCAATCTGATTCATACTTTAAGAGCGGTACAATTACAGCTATTTCCTTATTATCCAGCGATCGCAGTCGCATTCTTGGTTCAATCGTTCAAATGCGATCGCCGAACATGTCTGCAAACATCTATCTAATGACAGACGACAAATTATCTAATCTGCGTTAGAAATACGCTTGTCGTATAAACTAAAGTCACGAAACTATCATCGTTACAATTCTTAGCATACAACTGCCGTAAATCTGCAATCAATCGCTCGTATGCTGCACCAGCGCGGGGAATGTACGACGTACTCATTGCCCGACCGACAACCCCATCAAAATCGAGTGGCTGTTGATAGGCAAATCTATACTGCTGGACATCAGCAAACAAGCTACTCCTGAGTAAAGGCTCGATCGCCATCCGGCGCTGTTCGGCGGGATGATAGCCAGAAGCAACTTTAATCAGATGAGTATACTCTGCTGTAAACTCGTCATGGCGATCGCGTTCGTTCCACACTACAGCCAATCTTCCCTCTTCTGTTAAGATTCGGCGAAACTCCAGCAGCGTCGGTTCTGGATCGAACCAATGGAAAGACTGAAAGCACGTTACCAAATCTACAGCAGCATCAGCCAAACCTGTTGTTTCAGCAGTCCCGTCTCGGAATTCTACTAAAGCATGGGGTGCAGCTGCTTGCCTCATTGGTGCATTTGGTTCGATTGCTATGACTCGCACTCCCTTTTCTGCTAGCAATCGCGCTGCAATTCCCGTTCCCGCACCTATATCTGCAGCAATCAGTTGTGATGGCAATAATCCCGCTAAGACTCGCTCAATTGCAGCTTGAGGATAACTCGGACGATATTTTACATAATCCCCCACGCGATCGGAAAATCGATCGACTGGATTCATCGCATACAAAGGTGTTGCATCTAAATTAGATGTATTTTGCTCAGACATAGGTTGGGAAACATAAGGGGCAAGAAACTATTGACATCTAGCTACTTCATTACCTGTAATCCCAATTGTAGAGTGCAGGCGCAGTTAAGTTCGCGGCAGAATAATTCAAAATATTTTGACCGAAGTATATTGATTTGCAAATTTATCTATATTTTATTGTTTCAAAATCGCAGATGTTCTTGAAAAGTTAAAAAATATTACCGTGAGGCATTTAATTCTAATCATTAATCTGTAAAACTGAAAAAATACTAAGTTTTTCTTAATGCAATCGTTTGCTACATAGCGAATGAACGATTCTGCTTACTCCATCAATCGTGGGGATTAGTCTATACTTGAAGTAAGCAGTGGTGCAACTCTAGATTCTAAATTGGAAATTCAGAGCCTCTCGTTCACGGATATAGAGATTCTACAGGCAATTTTCTCAATCTCATTGACTCTTTTAGATGTTGAGCGATAGATCGAGATCGCGAGCGGCAAGATAAGTATTTCAATGTTGATTTGCTCTTGACTTGTGTTACTTCGTACATTTTTGCATGTCAAGATTATCTGTTTTTAGTTTGTGATACTTCATACACTCTTAAATGCTGATATGACTTGCTTTCAGCTTGTGATACTTCATACATCCTCGAACGCCAATATAAGACAGTTATCTCATCCTTGATACGGATGTCTGCATCATTTTCTTACATTAAGCTGAGAATTCGTAAGTAATAATTGGTAAATCCCACTAGCGAGAGGTTATGAAAGACGGA
This sequence comes from Chroococcidiopsis sp., assembly GCF_051657925.1. Taxonomy (NCBI): domain Bacteria; kingdom Bacillati; phylum Cyanobacteriota; class Cyanophyceae; order Chroococcidiopsidales; family Chroococcidiopsidaceae; genus Chroococcidiopsis; species Chroococcidiopsis sp. Next base: position 14,788 of record NZ_JBOFLP010000320.1, on the reverse strand, counting down.
AACGCCGAAAAAGCTCCTGCCCATTACCTGAGAAATGACCGCTGGGTAAGCAATCGCCAAGAATCTATGGTTGTATGAAAAAAATTGTAACTTTGTATATGGGAGTACATTTTAAATCTTCTCAGTATAGGTATGCTAATAAAGTGCAGAAATAATCAGGTAAGATATCAATATATTTTCCTTGTAAGCGAACTCAACAGTCAAAATCAAGAGACAAACTCTACTCCAAAGTGAGAGCACTGTTATTTTCTAAACCAAATGATATAGATTGCATATTAATAGTTGAGCCGGGAGAGGTTATGCATCTTTCCAAAAGCTAACAGCACCTAAACGTAGCGATCGCTCCGAACAACTGATGAGGAATCAAGAGCGCGATCGCAACAGTTCAGTTGACTTCATCTTAAGAAATAGAACCTGAAAAAATTGAAAAAAGCATTTGACAAATACCAATAAGTTCTGTTATTTTTTTAGTATTGAGAAGCTCGCAAATATTTAATGAATTTCCTAAGTATTTGTGGTTTGAATTTCCAATAGAAATTAATTAGGAATATGCAAGAGGTATTCAGCGCATATGGCGCTGTAGGTTGTAAGAGAAGACACCGAGGAGTGCACTTTTACAACTTCCATAAAAAGAGTATGCGTACTCTTGAGTGGACGAATAATTATCGATAATTTATTATCGATAACTTGCCAGTCTGCCAGGGGATTAATTATTTTTGAATGAGAATAAACTTGAGGCTGTTAGAAGTGAAAGTTGATCGACTCTAACAGCTTTTTTTGTGGGTAAATCTCGCTTACAAATAAGCGAGGAACTCGCTCATTCTAGTTTTCGTAAATTTGTTGTTCTTAATTGGTAAGAAAACCAAAAAAAGAGTTAAAAAGGAAGTAGTAAATTTTATGAGTCAACCTGTAGTGATGGTTATCGATCCACAACCCGAACTTATAGGAGAGATTAAGAAAGATTTGCAGCGTTCTCATCAAAAGCTGAGAACATTATATGCGAATTCTCCATTAGAAACATTAAAAAAATTGAAAGATTTGCAGTTATCTAGCGATACGCTAACGCTATTAATCGTAGAACAAAAAACCTTTCAGATAGTCGCTGCCGATCTTCTACAATTAGTCAGAGAAATGTTTCCAAAGGTGCAACGCTTGACGCTCAAAGTCCACGATAGCGACGATTTACCCAGTTGCATTCCTATTCCCAAAGCTTTTGTAGTGAGTACCAATGAGGTAGAGACTGCGCTGCCAGATTTACAGCTAATGGCGCACACAAGTCGATCGAGCAACTTACCTCCGAGCGTCATGAGATTGCGTGGTTGAAATTCGGTAAATTTTAGATTGATTCCAGCAAAGTTATATTGGAGCAAGATTCTAGTTAAGCATGAGTTTTGAGTGACAGAAAAGATGTTCTGGCGGATGGTATTTTTGTAGTGATTCAAAGGGATTTCCAATGCCTGGAAAACGTAGCAGCCGCAAACAAATACAGCATTTTTGCTGTCCTTACTGCGATCGCCGTTTATGGCGAGCAGGTAGCACAAAACACTTTTTGTTCTATACAGAAGCAGCTCAAATCCGACAATATGTAAATGTGTCTCACAAAAGCGCCGCTTTGCTTGCTAGTCAAGGTGCTTATGTCGATCGCAACTCCTGGATTGAAGAATTTTTTTGCGGCGAACATGGTAAGCTGTGGCTGAAACTCAACCGTAATCCAGCAGGTCAATTAACTTCGCAAATAGCTACAAGTAAAGATTGGCAGCAATCAACTCAAACAATTAATCCAGAAGTGCCAAACCCTTCAGTGAGTGAATATAGTTATCGCATGAGTCGAGCGCCAAGTAGCAGACTCTCCTATTGCAGGAGATAAATCGCTGCCATCTATCAATGCCTGCCTCCGTTCTTGTTCGACTTTAGGGATGCATCGCGATCGCTACTATAAGCTTGATAGGCGTGGTAAAACCATTCAAAAAATTCATTTAACTCTTGCTGTTGAATTTTAACCTGACCCGCATCTGAGGTCTGCACGAATTCTTCTAGCAAAGCTTTGGTTGCGTGCAAGCAAAGGTGGCTTGCATCCCGTAACTGCCGAAAATCAATCTTCTGCGAATCCGACGCTGGCAAGCCATGCGGAGCAGAATTGAGATAATTCAGTTGCACGTCCAACAAACTAGCCGGCGTAATTTTTTGTGCTATGCGCTGTGCTGGATTGCTGAGAAAATTCAATCCTAATAATCTAGCGCGCTTAGCAGTTGTATTGGCTGTCTCCATACCCCACGTATCTGCTGCTAAGTTTGTCAGCGTTCGATCGGTTGCTGGCTGTTTTTGTTCGGAAATAAAAGCTTTCAGGCGATCGCGCAACACGAGCAGATCTAAATTCTGGGGGAGGTGTACTAATTGCGTTTCGACTTCTTGCAGCAGCAGGCGAGCCTGGTAGACAGAAGCAGCAATATAATCGGTAAAAGTTTCTCGCTCGGCAGTTTCTAATAAATAAGTCAGCGTCACTGCCGTATCCCATAACTCTTCTACCAGAAATTGGCTGCCAGCGTCATCGTAATGAATTTCTAGTAAAACGTAAGAGTTGTAACTGCGCATCAGCTTAGAAAATAAACCGACTACAGCTATAGTGTAAGGTTCGCTCTCTGAATTGACAACTAATGCAATTGCAGACTGAATTTCTTGCAGATAACTATGTAAAGTGCGAGCGGCATGGAGAAAAGCATGACTGAAGGCAGGCTCGGTCTTATCGAGTAAGTGGACGAGTGGTAACGTAATTCTCTTATCTAGCTTATGGGGTAAGTTTTGCTGCATCTATCCTCTGTCCGCAAAATAGCTCTTTACCTTCTAGCGATACGCACTTTCCTATTGAGAAATTGACGATTCAAGTCCGTAAATCCTAGACTAAGCGCTGCGTATCTGTCAATCAAAACTTTGAGACTGGCATGGAATTCACTCATTCAAAGAAGAGTTTTCACCTTACCTTCAGTTGAGAGGCTATCCTCCCAGTGCATCGCTCGATACTAGATCGAGAATATTTTCTAACCTCATCCCTATAAATCTGAAAGAGTGCTAGCCTCTGATGATAACACGCTCAGCGCTAGCTTATATCCTGCCACTCCTTTGGAAATCTGATTCAAATCGTGCATTAGCGACAATTTTTGCCAAAACTCTATTCTCAAAAATACTGCTTTATTCAGTATTTTTGAACGAATCCCAAACAGAAATTGCAGTTCATTCAATATTGCTCTTGACCACGTTACAAGATAGCACTTATATATAAATCTTTCTTCAGTGATAAGCATTTAGTTATAAGTACTATTACGGGTTTACTTCAATATGGCTATATTTTGTTGGTATTACAAATCGCGATCGCTAATAGCGGGCGATCGCATGACAGCGAGTAGTTGATTATTCAACTTGACATTTAAATGTTTGGATGCAGACTGGCAAGAGTACGAACTTTTACAGGGTAAATCTACAATTTTCATCCACCACCTTTTACCCATATGGCAGCTTGTGTCTACAAAAAAGAAACAATGGATTACTTTTAAAGTTTCGGAGTTAGAAATGCAAGCCCTCGAAGCTTATTGTCAACAAACTCAACGCACAAAAACAGATGTTTTAAGAGATTTGATTCGAGGTTTACCAACCTATACTAACTCGCGTTCTGCAACCAGAGGCTTTAATCTCAACCAACCTCCCCACCCTGAAGAAGACCCCAATTTCTAAAATCGAATATGAGGAAAACTATCATCAAGATTTTGCTAGCTTGCCAGGGCAAAATTTCTGTTTTTAGGGGATTTTTGTGGTTAACCCTCGTAGTGTCCAGGGTTGTTATTGGGTTCAGCAAGGGAATTGAGGCTACCACTTAACTTTACCGTGACAAATGAAAACTATTTCTATTGAACAGCTCATATTGACTCAAAATCGACAATATACTCGCCCGAAACAATGGATTACCTTTAAAGTTTCTGAACTAGAAATGCAAGCCCTTGAGACTTACTGCCAACGGACTCAAAGAAGTAAAACAAACGTATTGCGAGAAACAATTAGGCAATTACCAACCTACAGCAGTTTTTCGAAAAATTCATAGCTAATCGCTATCAGTTCTAGTTCAAATTTTAGTCAAGGGTGTGTTGAGACATATTGTTGAGACATATTTGTAACTTGAAAAACATCTGCTGACATTAAAACAGAAGATATCAGAGTGCAGGTAGGCTTGGGACAAGAGTGTAATTAATCTCACCCGACAAATTTGCTCTTCAACTTTATTAGTTGACCTATTTACTTCTTCGCAAGTTATTAAGTCAAACCTCGGTTGCAACAAGAGAAACTCTTGTCTTAGACAAATAATTGTCAGCTATTGTCAAGCATTGATACTTTTGTTACTTCCACTACCAAACTAGAACGAGATTCAAATATGAAACAGATATTCAGTATTGCCCGCAAGCACTGGTTGCCACTGCTTGGGTTTAACAGTGCCGTGCTTGCTGCCACAATTTATGCAGCGTTCTATGCCAGCACGAGCATTCCTCCAGTCTGGACAGCTAATGCCAAGTTAAATCTTCCCCAAACAGGCGGTTTAAGTGCAAATCTCGGTCCTTTAGGTAGCACTCAAACCTCGGCGCTCAACTTTAAAGATGTCAGCCCTCTGGACGTGCAGTTGGCTATTTTAACTAGCGATGCCGTGATGAAGCGCGTGCAGGCAGTTGACCCCGAAAAAAGCTTGTACTCGAAGGTGAGTAGCTTCAGCCAGTTATTTGTCGTCACCCCACAGCCAGCAACAACACTGATAGAAGTCGAAGCTCAGGGTAGCCGTCCCGACATAGCTTACAAGCGATTGTTTACCTTTCTTGAGGTCTATCAACAACGACTCAACGAACTGCGTCGCAAAGATGCAGAAGTCCGTGTCCAGTATACCCAAGAAGAGCTGGAACAAGCTCGTCTCAATCTCAGCCAAGCGCAAGCGAATTTATCGAATTTTCAGCGCTCCACCGGACTAGTTGACAGTCCCGAACAATCTAAGGGGTTGATTTCAGCAATTAACAGTTTGAAAACGACGCAGGCGACGCTGATCGCACAGGGACAAGCTAACGCCACGCAAGCTCAAGCTGCGGCAGTCAGTCTCGGGATTACGCCCCAACAAGCAATGAATTCTCTGCGTTTGGGCGAGAACAAAGAGTATCAAGCCACCCGCACTCAACTCTCGCAACTAGAGTCAACTATGGCAGTAACCCGCAGTAAGTATAGAGATGATAGCCCGCAGGTGCAATCTTTATTACAGCAGCGCCAACAGTTACTCCGCCAGCTCAATCAGCAAATTGCCGTGGCAATTCCTGGTGTTAACGCCGCGCAAATAGATACAACTCTAGGTAATGGACCTAACGATAGCCGCCTAGAACTGATGGTAGAGTTGATCCGAAATCAGACCTTAGCTCAAGGGGCGCAGCAACAGGCGAAGCAAATTCAAAAGCAAGTTGACAAACTCAATACCGAACTCAACTTCATCACGAAAAATCAAGCACAGTTGTTAGACCTCCAGCGCAAGTACGAGATTGCCGAAGGCGTATACAAAGGCATTATTGCTCAAAGCGAGCAGTCAAAGACCAATCCTTTTAACGCCTATCCAAACGTGCAAACGCTAAACGAACCCACCATCGACCCCAGACCATCCATACCTAACTTAAGGCTGATTACCACTGGCGGTATGCTCGCTGCTATTTTCGGCAGCATGGCTCTAATTTTCTTCCTAGAAAATCGCAACCCATTGCTCAAACCAAAAGACTTACAGCAAGTGGAACTCCCGGTTTTGGGCAGCATTCCCCATCTCAAACAACCCAGCATGGAACGAAATTTAGCAGCCGAAATCGATATCGAGTTTCAGCGCTTGGCTTCATCTATCTTGATGCTGGAACACCCATGTTTGATGGTGACTAGCGCCACTGCTGGAGAAGGTAAGACCACGGTTACTCTAGGGCTAGCTCTAGCCTTACTCAACTTTGGCTTTCGGGTGCTGGTAATCGATGGCGATCTGCGCAAGGCAGAAATGAGTCGGCGCTTAGGGAAAAATCGGATCGACATAGCAGCAAATGCTAATCCTCCAACGCCAGTCTCCATCCATCCTGGTCTTGACTTACTACCAGCGTTGTCTATCCCCAAACAGAAAATTCCTGAATTCTTTGCCCGTGGTAGTTTTGAGCGCAATATCAAAGCCATGCGCGACTCCGGTGGCTACGATTACGTATTAATAGACAGCCCTCCTGTCGGGCTAGCCAGCGAGACGAATTTAATGAGTGCCGTGATATGCAACGTCTTGTTTGTTTTGCGTTCTGGCACGAGCGATCGCTATCCCGTGATGAATAGCTTGGAACAACTGACGCGGTATAACGCGCGGATTATGGGTTTGGTAGTCAACGGATCGGACTCCCACACCTCAGTTTATCGCTACGGGTACGGACGACAACGAGAATTACTAGAAAACGAGGCTTAGGCGTTGCGGAGATCATGACTCAGCTGTACAGACCTAGATCTACAGTCACAACAACGGCATCAGATCGCCAGCTCTTTTTCTGGTGGTGGATGCGCTGGGGAGCTTTAACAGCAGGAGAACGTTTTGTCTGTGCCTTTATCATTCTCATACCAGTGCTGTGGGTAGTAGGCATTTACAAGTACATGACATCTCTCCTGATCGTATGCATTGCTGTTTATGAATGGTGGAAGCATGGAGAAATACGTCTCAAGCCCCCGATTACGGCAGTCGTTGCCGTGTTTGTCTTCTGCATCTATCGAATAGCCCAAATGCTGATCAATTTTGATGCTCCCAACAAAGGCAGCATATCTGGTCTCTTGATTACATGGTTTAGCTACGCATTGTTGCTTTGGTACATTCAAAGCAATAACGTGAGATTGCGATTAGAACCGATCGCCTGGGCTTGTACGGTCAGCATATTACAAATGCTTGGTTTTTGGTTGTTGCTCCAATATGTCTTGCCAATCAGCCTTTTCCAGCCTCCTAGCATACCTAACTTGTTTGGATTGGTCACGGGTAAAGCAGCAGGAGAAAACCTCTTAGCTCCCTATCAGGGCGATATATCGGGGTACTACCGTCCGAGCTTATTTTTTGTCTCCGCACAACTTTTTGCTTTGATTGTAGGATGTATTGGCTTAATTGCCTTGGAAATCAAAAATCGGATTTGGTCGCTGCTGTTACTTTTAGGCAGTGCTTTCCTCATCGTTATCAGTCTGAGCCGGGGTATATGGATAGCTTTTCCGATCGCTGTTTGGTTTCGCTACCTCTTTAGCGCCTACAGTCAACCTCGAAATCGTCTCATCTTGTTTGCGGTGATGGCTGTAGCCAGTTTCACCGTATTATCAATTGCGCCATTCACGCACTTTTTAGTCAGTAGCTATACAGATATCACCGCGCACGTTTCTCAGTTTCGGGCATCATCCACTGAATGGCGTGCCGAGATTTACAGACAGACCTGGGAGGCATTTCTAGAAGAGCCGATCTGGGGTCAAATCGGTAAGGGGCAACCCGTCAGTATGGCTGGCGGCGAGGCAAACGTCGTCGGCTCCCACAGCGTCATTTTAGGCAACCTGTTGTATGGCAACGGCTTAGTCGGTACGGGAATTTTTGCAGTTTTCTGGATATCTTTATTTGCGTGGTTGTACAAGACCCGCTCGGGAAGACCCCTCACAGTTTTTTGCGTGATGATCATGTTTACCCTTGCCGCTGCTACGTTAGGAGCAATGTGGTTTTCACCTTTTCCAGCGTTGACTCTGTTGCTATGCATTGCCATCCGGCAACCTAAACTCAAACCTGCTGGAGAGGTGCGATCGTGGCTAAGCTCTTAGTTCTACCAGGATGTCAAAATACCTTAGGGGGTACGACAGTTTCCCTGTCTTTAATGCTCAAGGGATTTGAACAATGTGGCATCTCCGAGCAGTTATGCGTCCTAGTCAAATCTAACTCCTTAATGGAGCGGTATTTGCGGCAAGTCGGTCAAACATCTTATCTGCAAATCATTCAGGAACGGGAGTTTATGAAGCACGCGCTTCATTGGGTAAGCGAGCAACCCAAAGATTATCCCCTGTTACTGGAAAACTGTGTCGTGCGTAAGATTTTGCCGAGCTTGATCCTGGCTGCACCTGCATTGCGTTTGAGCGGTCGTCCGGTTTACCATGTCTTCCGCGACCAAACCCGATCGCCCAATCTGTTGGGTAACTTGGCTAGAAAGATAGCTTTTGCCTGCCTCTCCCCCCGCGCCATCTGTAATTCACGCTTCACGGCTGCGCACGTTCAGAGTTTAGTGTCCGAGATTCAAGAAATCCTTTATCCGCCAATCGATCCACAGCGGTTTAACGACAGCCCCGCAACTAGCTCGCCGCCAGCAAATTTACAGCCCATCCTCAATTCGGGAGCGCGGCTGATGCTGACACCTTCGCGAATTACTGCACCCGAGCAGGTGAACGACAAAAATCTGCGATCGCTGCCGCTGGTCTTAGCTCAGCTCAAAACTCTCGGTCACAACTACCACGGAGTTGTCATTGGCGAGGATGCTTCCCCAGGTCAGTCGCTGACCCGCGCTCTGCTCGATCGCGCCGAAAGCTTAGGAGTGGCAGACCGCTTCACGGTTTTACCAGCCACATTTGCGATCGAGGACTACTACAAGTATGCCGATGTTGTCGTCACGCTTGCACCGCGGGAGCCTTTTGGTCGCACGGTGGTAGAGGCGATCGCCTGTGGCGTACCAGTCGTCGGTAGCAACACTGGTGGCATTGGTGAAATTTTACAGAACTTCGCGCCCAAATGGGCTGTCGATCCCAACGATCCTGTCGCTGCGGCTGAGGCGATCGTGCGCCTGAGTGCCGACCTCAATACTCCAACTACGCTCGTTCAGGGCAGGCGTTGGGTGGAAACTTACTGTAGTGCGGTGGGATACGCCCGCGCGATCGCCAGAATTACGGGATTAGTCCCCTTAGATGCAAGCGATCGCTTGCGCTCCAGCGATGAAAATTGTTTTTTAGCCCCAACCTCTGGGATATGATAACCGATCTGCAACGGCACGAGCGTTCTAGCCAGCTGGAAACATCTCCGCTCGTCAGTGTCATCATTAATAACTACAACTACGGACGTTTTGTTGCTAAAGCGATTGACAGCGTTTTAGAGCAAACATACAAAAATGTTGAATTAATCGTTGTTGATGATGGTTCCACGGATAATTCGCGGCAAGTTATTGAGTCTTATGGCGATCGCCTCATAGCGATTTTTCAGGAAAATTCCGGGCAAGGAACGGCATTGAATGCTGGAATTGCCCGAGCTAAAGGCGAAATCATTTGTTTTCTAGATGCCGATGACTTCTTTCACCCAGAAAAGATCGCCAGAGTCGTCGCCACTTTTGCGCAGCATCCTGAATGGGTACAGCTCGGTCACTGCTGGACTTCTGTAGATGCTGAGGGAGTCCCGATTGGGAGCAGCACTTCTAGTATTCTCAACCAAGGAGATGTCCGCAATTTGTTATTGCAATGGGGAAGATACGCCACAGCAATTACTTCTGCACTGGCATATCGCCGTACAGTTCTCCAGCAAGTCCTACCGATTCCGACACAACGAACTGAAGCAGCAGATACTTTTTTGACGGCAACCGTTCCCTTTTATGGCGAAGTGGGTAGTATTAACGAACCACTCATGTTCTATCGCATCCACGGCAAAAATCGACAAGCCCACAGCGGGAACTGGTCGCGGATGCTGCATCAGCGCGAGTTAACTGCTGCCTACGTCGATCGCGCAGCTGCCACAGTCGGACTCGTCGAGCGCTCTAATCTCCAGCAGGATGTAGACTATCGCAGTTTCAAAGCTATCGAGCGAGGTAAAGGCAGTTGGATTGAAGCGTTGCAAGTTGCGTGGTTGTCCTGGCAAGAAAGTCAGGCAATCGGGCGGAGTATGAAGGATACCCTCGTCAGGTTGGTGTTTCGTAGTACTTGCACTCTCTTGCCGCAGCAGGGTATCTTGCTGCTGCGATATGGGTTGCGCGGTTACGTGCGTTGGAAATTCTTGGGTCAAGCACCAAAAACATAAAGCAAACCCCAATGACTACACAAAGTCTTGCTCTAGATGCTGCGTCAGCCAGTCAAGCACCAGATATTTTGATTGTCTCTCGCGTTTTTCCCCCCGATCCAGGCGGAATTCAAGATTACACCTACAATCGTTGTTTGCAAGACCCCGATCGCGCGATCGTTTTAACCGCCGCTCACCCAGGAGACAAGGAATTCGATCGCCTGCAACTATTTCCAGTCCATCGTTGGCTAGTCCCTGGTTTTCTCCATACTTTTTTCGATCGCGCTGGTTGGTTGGGTGGTGTCCTCAAGCAGCTGCTCTACGCGAGCGAGTCGTTTATTGTTGCCCTCTTACTCTATCGTCGCTATCGCTATCGATATATTGAATGGTTTCACGGCTTCGATTTTCCCGTGCTATTACTGCTGAGTTATTTGCTACCGATCCGGTTTTTTATCTATTTACATGGAAACGATTTACTCTGCCCTTTAAGCAATCCCATTTTTCAGGCTTTATTCCAGCACACGCTCCAGCGGGCGCAGGGTATTGTTTGCAATAGTCGTTTTACCCAAGACTACTTAAAAGATCGCTGTCAGTTTAATACGCCTACATATATTATCAATCCCGCGATCGGAGTTGAGAAGTTTGGCAATCTCGACCGCGTTCCCAACCTTCGCACAGAGCTACGCGCTCAGCACGGCATTCCTGAAACAGCGGTCGTCCTTCTTTCCGTGGGGCGGCTAGTTCGTCGTAAAGGATTCGATCGGGCGATCGAGAATTTGCCCGCACTGGTGGCTGAAGGCATTGATGTCTACTATTTCATCTGCGGTCGAGGTCCGATGGAGTCCGAGCTGAAATCCCTCGCGACCCGATTAGGTGTCGATCGCCGCGTGTTCTTTACCGGATACGTTCCTGACGATCGATTGGCTAGTTACTATGCAGCCTGCGATTTATTTGTCATGCCGACCTTTTTTGATGCCGCAGCCAAGAGTATCGAAGGATTTGGGATTGTTTACCTCGAAGCTGGATACTTTGCCAAACCTGTCATCGCAGCGCGGCTGGGTGGAGTAACAGATGCAGTTCGCCACGAAGAAAATGGTTTGCTAGTAGAGCCAAATTCTCCCACAGAACTCGCCAATGCTCTACTGCGTTTGTGTCAAGACCGACAGTTACGCGAACGGCTTGGTAGCAGGGGCAAGGAATTAGCAGAACGCAAACCTCTCCACCGATTGGTTTACGGACAGGAGATCCGCACCTGAAGCTAGAGATCTCGATCCCCCCTAGCCCCCCTTAGTAAAGGGGGAACAAAGCCCCCTTATTAAGGGGGTTGGGGGATCTCTTCTGCCTAACTTCTAACATCAACCAATCGACTTAAAATCAAAATTTTTCACGCACCACGCCTTGAGCGCACCACGCACCACTCGCCTCTCCTCACACACACCGGAGTTCAACGCAATGAAATTGTTATTGGTCTGCAATCCAGGGGGTCATTTCTCTACCATGATGGGTTTGAAAAGCTTTTGGTCTACCTACGAAAGAGAGTGGGTGACTTATCGGCATTATGACACGCAAAAATTAAGCGAAAAAGAACGGGTTTATTGGGTAGCAATGCAGGAAGCTCGGATGTTAGTTAAGGCATTAATCAACTTCTTTAATGCCTTAGTTATTCTGCGCCAAAGCAAACCTGATTTAGTCCTCTCCACGGGAGCTAGCATAGCCGTACCATTTATCATAGCTAGCAAATTGTATGGCATTAAAACAGTTTTTATTGAAAGTATCTCGCGCTCGGGTAATTTAAGCCTCACCGGAAGAATTGTTTATCACTTAGTAGACGAGTTTTACGTCCAATGGCCCGAGTGTGTAGAACGCTATCCCAAGGCTCAATACAAAGGTGTGGTTGTGTAATTTTCTCCAAGCTTACGAAGGTTGAGTTCAATGATTGTTTACACGCTTGGAACTATCTTTTTTCCTTTCGATCGCGCTGTTGATTGGTTACAAATATTACTCGAACAAGAGATTATTGTCGAACCAGTATTACTTCAGCATGGTGCTACATCGACTCGGTTAAACCATCCCCTGTTAACTAGCGTGCCTTCACTCAGTCGCCATGAAATGTATGCAGCGGCACAGCAGGCTTCATTAGTTATTTCACATGCAGGGCAAGGTTCTACACGAATGCTAGCAGAAATGGGTGCTTGTTTTGTCCTACTCCCAAGACTGAAACGTTATGGAGAACATGTCGATGACCATCAACTCTTATTCGCTCGTGCTGTAGAGAAATATGGCATACAACACTGTATCGAACTTCAGCAGTTACTTGAATATGTAAAGGAGCGTCCTTCTCCCTTTCAAGGAAAATTATTTAACGCTCCTTCACTAGTGATGCATTTAATTGAAAGATATAGCAGTTTGGAACTTCAGAAGTAAGCGATCGCGCTGCTTATGGTGCAACTTGTCCAAAGCCAGAATTAGCATCCCCCAGGCGATATTCATCAGTGTAGACAACTCTAGGAGCGGGACCCTGAAAGTTAGGATTGCCTTTATACAATCCCATCTTGAAGTATGGTCCCGTGCCTTCATCGTTCCAGAAAGTCGCTCCTTGATGGTTAATTTTTTGAACGTAGTTGCCGTTGCCTGTTTTCAGCCAAAGTTTAAGGAATCCGTCTTGATTTCCCGTCCACTTCACATGCATGACAAAATCAGTCCATTGCCCTCGTAGTTCTGCAACCTTAGCTATGGTAAATCGAGTACATACGGCATCAACAGAACCACCACTGCGTTGAAGATCGAATCCGACGGAATCGCCTTTGCGAGAAATCTTGGAGCCAATGCCACCACAGGGATGTTTTCTACCTTTTTTGGTGGGATAAGCCCCAAATTGATTCAAAATATCCCATCCTGCGTCATTATCTTTCCAGTCTGTGGGGATGAATATAGACCACCCATACCAATAAGTTTCACCAATTTTAGTTTTATTCTTTTCGATTTCAGATCGTTCGCCGCAACGGTTTACCCAATGTTTGAAAGCTGTTTGTCCAGCTCTCTTAATGTTGTATGAAGGCTCCATTCCCGAGCAACCTTTGTTTCTAGATTGCGTAATTTCAGTCGATGACTCAATAATTCCGGCATGAGATTGATGTATTCCTACTGAAGCAAACAAAGCCGTACCCAAGAATATCGTGCCTAAAGCCGAGCGTAGCGATCGCTGTTTCCAAACTTTGGCAGACTTATTGCAATTCTCAACGGTCATATTTAAGTTCTCCGTAGATGCAGGATTTTTAACGCTAATTTGAGTAATTGCTATCGAGTCAAAAAAACTAAACAAGTTTTAAATGAATGACTCAAAGTGAATCAATTAGCAGAAGTTAACTGCACGTTGTCTTTCCTCAAATCAGCGGTGAACTCAAGTTAATGCTTGCTTCCATCTATTTCTAGGAGAAAAAATACTGATTTTTCTGAAAACCGCAATTCTACCGATCTTTTTGCGTAAGTAGAACCCCTGTGAAAATACGCTAGTGAATATGACTAATGCTGCAAATGAAGGGACTAATCAATGCGTTATTACTTTAAAAAATGAGTTCGATATTTGAGAGGTTAATTATCTCTCGATGAACGATTCTCTCTAAAACTATTCCTGGCAAGCGATCGCAGAATGTAGATTAACAATGTTGTCAATTTCAATTAATCGCTGCTCAAAGGCTCAATTATTCACTGTTATATCGGTAAAAGCAGGAATACTAGTAATTTAGTGCGATTGTTGTTAGATAATTCTACTGAAAATCAGCACGCGATCGGTAGAAAAACGGAGACTTGAGTTGACTCAAACTACGAAATTCATCTTTTATGACTAGGACTCAAATATCCTCAAATCGACGATTTAGCTATGACTCAGTAAAAACACTGGTACTAGCTAATTTTTGCAGGAGTTACGCGAAAGATCCCCCCTAACCCCCCTTTTTAAGGGGGGAACTTGACTTAAAGCCCCTTTTTAAAGGGGGTTAGGGGATCGAAATCTCTAACTTCAAATGCAGCTCTAATAAATGCCCCCTTTTGAAGGGGGTTGGGGGATCGAAATCTCTAACTTCAAATGCAGCTCTAATAAATGCCCCCTTTTGAAGGGGGTTGGGGGATCGAAATCTCCAACTTCAAATGCAGCTCTTCTGTCTCAAACAAATTTTCTTAAACTACAACAAAACTCAGAGGTAAAGCTATGAAAGCTGTTCTACTTGCTGGCGGACTTGGCACTCGTTTAAGTGAAGAAACTACCATTAAGCCAAAGCCAATGGTTGAAATTGGTGGTAGACCAATTCTTTGGCACATTATGAAGACTTATTCTGCCTATGGCATCAATGATTTTATTATTTGCTGCGGCTACAAAGGCTATGTGATTAAAGAGTACTTTGCTAACTACTTCTTACACATGTCTGATGTCACATTTGATATGCGCTTTAATCAAATGAACGTTCACTGCGGTTATGCCGAACCTTGGCGAGTCACGCTAGTTGATACGGGAGAATCAACCATGACTGGCGGACGGCTGAAGCGAGTCAAAGAGCATATTGGTAGTGAAACTTTCTGTTTTACTTATGGTGATGGTGTAAGTAGCGTCAATATTAAACAGCTAGTTGAATTTCACAAACAACAAAAAACTTTAGCTACTTTAACGGCAACTCAACCACCAGGAAGATTTGGTGCAATTTGCCTAGAACAGGAACAAACTAAAATTACTTCTTT
>NZ_JBOFLP010000319.1:0-8403 GCF_051657925.1 Chroococcidiopsis sp. | reverse complement strand
GGCTTCCAGACATATCTGATAAACCCACCCCTACAATTTCCGATTCCCAATACGATCGCCCTGCTACCAATTCTCGAACTATACCAATTAGTTTCTCTGCGGTAATTCCTTTATGGCAAAATCCCTCTACACCCACTTGTCTTGCTGCGGCGAGTTGACTGGGTTCGGGGTGGCAAGTCAGTATGAGGATCGGCAGGTTGGGATATTGAGTTTTGATTTGCTGACATAGTTGCCATCCCATGACAGAGGAAGCAGACAATCTCAGCTCTACGATCGCTACGTCTATTCCTAGTGCTGATATGTTCTGCAAGACAGCCTGACTATCTGCTGCTTCTGCTGCTACTCGTACCTGCGAATCTTGCTCTAAAACGATCCTCAAACCCGTGCGGTAGATAGAGTCTGGATCGATTAGTAGTAGGTTAATAGGGCGATCGCTCATCATGCGTTATTTGGCGCTTCCATGCAGAGCGTACCGCAAATTGTTGTTTTTTGTTACTGCCTGTAGCCGTAAAAATTAATGCTATAGTCAGTAATTTTTACCCCTGTCATGGCTTCAACTTCCCGCAGCAAGCTTTCTGGCAATTCCACCTCAACATCAAGAATTTGAGCGGTATCCAGACAGTTAATGTGGCTGTGGGAGTCGCTGATATTACCGTACAGGCGACCGTCAGCACGCTCGATGCATTCTATAATACCCTGGGTTGAAAGCGCTTCTAAGTTTTGGTAGACCGAGGTGTGTCCGATGTCTTTACCTTGCTGGTTGAGGCGATCGTAAATTTCTCTTGCCGATAAGTGTTCTTTAGCCTGCCAAAGTAACTCTAGTATAAAACGACGCTGGCGGCTGACGCGCATACCTAAGTGCTGACACCGTTCTAAAGCATCTTCTAGAGATCGAATTGGTTTTACTGCTGCCGCTTCTTGTTGCATATCCGCATCTTTGACCTAAATTTATGTAGCTTAACTACCCATGTCAACGAGTGATGATTTTATCTTCTATTTAGTTTCAAACACTGAGTCTGCTTCGAATTTGTGCTAAGAGCTTCAGGTTAATGCGTTTAATCCCATACCGTTACTAATGACGTTTCGCTTTTGTTTGTAAAAATTACAACCAGCCTAAAACCGTACGAGACTTAACAATTAACTGTCGAGTTCTTAGTTACTTATATGAACTCATTACAAGTTTAATCTATTTTAGATGTAAACGTCTATCAGTTGATAGTTAGCAGGGAGCAGGGAGCAGGGGAGCTGCTCTTGAGCAGGGGAGGCTGGGGGAGAAAGAACCCAACAGCCAAATTACGACTTACGACTTACGACTTACGACTTACTAATTACCTAACAGCATTTAGCTCGTCGAGCATAGACCAGACTTGTTGCATCAGTGCGTCCAATCCTTGACGGGTGACAGCTGAGATTGTTAAGACTTGCATTCCAGTCTTATCTTCTAACTGTTGGACGATCGCCTCTACCGTGGCTTCATCTACTGCATCGACTTTATTGAGAGCTAAGATTTGGGGACGTTCTGCTAGTCCGCGATCGTAGGCAATCAATTCTTGCTGAATAATTTGGTAGTCAGACAAAGGCTGTTCGCTACTAACGTCAACTAAATGGAGTAATAACCGAGTGCGTTCGATGTGACGTAAAAATTCGTGTCCTAACCCAGCTCCTTCATGCGCTCCCTCAATTAACCCAGGAATATCAGCAAATACAGTTCCGTCACCCGTTGGCTTGCGGACGACTCCTAAATTCGGTACTAGGGTGGTGAAAGGATAGTCGGCGATTTTCGGTTTAGCAGCAGATAAAGCAGAAATTAGAGTTGATTTTCCGGCATTAGGTAGTCCAATAATGCCAACTTCCGCCAACAGTTTTAACTCTAAGCGCAATAGTTTGTGTTCTCCAGGCAATCCTGGTAGAGCATACTCTGGAGCGCGGTTGCGGTTACTTAAGAAATATTTATTTCCCAGTCCTCCCTTACCACCTTCAGCCACACACAAAACCTGACCTGAAAGGACGAGATCGCCGATAATTTCTCCAGTTTCCTTATCGTAGACAACCGTACCGCAGGGAACCTCAAGATATAGGTCTTCACCTGCGGCTCCCGTGCAGTTATTCGGTCCACCACGTTCGCCATTTTTGGCTTTAAAACTGCGAGCGTACTGAAAATCTAGCAAAGTTTGCAGATTTTCCATTGCTACTAAGAACACAGAACCGCCTTTACCACCATTTCCGCCAGCAGGTCCGCCAGCAGGTACGTACTTTTCTCGCCGGAAGGCGACGATGCCATCGCCACCTTTACCAGCTAGCACTTCAATTTCCGCGCGATCGATAAATTGCATGATTGGTTATTTGTCATTGGTCATTAGTCATTTGTCGCATCTAATGACTAATGACTCTTAAATATATTCTGAAACATCTTCGCCACAGTCATCTGCCAAGTAGGACAAGGCACGAAAGCGCAAGCCTACTAGTTGTTCGTACAGTGGGTTGAGCTTGCATAAAGGGGGAATGTGGACAACTTTACGATCGAAGAGTTTAATATCTCGTTCAAAAGGACATTGGGAAGGTATCATTTTACATAAAAAATGGGCAACTTTGGGATCGTGGATTTCTAACCCATCGAGCCAGTCGCGCACGGGGTGGAGTACATCTATATGAGGATGAGAACCTAACTCATCTTGCGGGCGATCGCCGCGATCGCATAGAGTATGACGCAGGGAGACAAGTACGTTATCTTGTAGACCGAGGGCGTGGCAGAACTGATGTAACAGATCGTCTTCGGGGGTAGAGTAAGTACCATCGGCGATCGCCACCATGACAGCTGTGCGTAAAAAGTTTTCTGCCATGTTCTGGTTTTGTCCCAGCGCCGCAGCAAGTTCCTCTAATGTAATTGGTGTCATAGCACTTAGCTTGTCTGCGGGTTTTAATTCTCCTAGTGCCAGAGTCGGAATGAGTTCTCGTTCGTGTGCCTCAAAATCACCATCTGCCCAGGCTACTGCCAGTAAACCGCGCAGCCAAGCTTCAATTTGCTCTTGCGTATTTGGAGAAATTGCCAGATTTGTCATAAAGTTTCTACCTACAAATTTGCCAAAACATGCCGAAACAATATTAGCGTTAGCGAGGCTCAAGAAGAGCGTAAACTAGTAAACCGAATTAATTGCCACAAGGATTGTTGCGTGACTTTACCAGAATTCGGATTGTTCTTAATTTCGATCCTAGCGAGTGTAGCTGGGCAATGGTTACTCAAAACAGGGGCATTAAAGTTAGGAAAAGTTAATGCCACTAATATGTTTAGTCATTTGCTCGGAATCTTAAGCACTCCAGAGTTGCTGGTAGGATTGGCTTGCTATGGCATGGGAGCATTCTTCTACATTCTGGTATTGACGAGAGTAAACCTAAGTGTTGCTGGTCCTGCTGCTTCCCTATCCTATGTTTTCTCAGTCATATTGGGTTATTTTGTCTTTCGAGAGTCAATTCCTTTAAATCAAATCATTGCTTTAGGATTTATCGTTGCTGGAGTCATACTATTGGTATGGCGAAAGTAGAAGCTGAGGGATTCGGAATTTAGAATTCGGAATTATACTCTTGTCTTTGGTTTCATGTCTGCGATCGCGCATCGCTCTGCTGTAGGGAAAGGTTGTAACCACAGAATTATTTGCGATCGCACGGAGAGCTGCAAAATACTCGTCTCTACAAATCCTGACAACTGATAACTTTGTACAGACATTACATGCAACGTCTCTACACTGACAACTGAATAACCGATCGCTGCTGCTAAATTAAAAAAATATAAATTTCGTTGTGCAGTTAGGCAAGAGCGACTTAATATCCTTACGGGGGGATTGTGCGTATAAATAAAATTAGGCTAAATTCGATCGCATGTTTTATTGTAGAAGTGTAGGCTAGCTAATGTTGACACAAGCTTGGAATTCAACTGCTGATAGCGCAGTCGCATTATTACTACACTATATCTTCGACCTGGGGGGTCATAATGCTCGCGAATTAGTCGAACGCTGGCTGAGATTTTATCCGGCAAACTGGGTGCGCTTGGCAGCAATCGAAGCTCTTTACCAAGGTCGTTATAAGGCAGTCTCCGTCGAGCAAATCTTAAGTATCTGGCAGCGGCGAGGTCAGATCCAACCTCATTTTAATTGCGAGTTTGAACGACTTGTCTGCGGCAACATTCAACCGCGCTTGAGCGCCCAGCCAAGCTACCCTCTATTACCCGAAGTTCATTATCGTCCAATCGCGATCGCACCTGTTACACCACTGAATCGTGGCGCTCGCCGAACCAGTGGAGCAATAACGGATACCACTTCTACTCAACCCAGGCAACTGAATGATGTTGCTCGTCACCTTCATAAAATTAGAGCTAACGCCAGTCATAAACGATCGGCTGCGGTTGCAGTCGTAGAGATTGCTCCTAATGCTACTCCTGCAACTACTGAAAAACGTCAGGCATCAGATCGAGAGAGTCAGCGCGATCGCCACGAGTCCGATCTAAAGCGCCATCATCCCTTACCAAGTAGTGCTTCACCTAAATCGACCGGTAGTTTCCACCAGCCACCAATTCGTCAATTTAACCCAGGAACTACAAAAGCTTCTGATTTTTGTACTAAACTCAAAGCAATTTCTCAATATCACTAATAGCAGGGAGCAGGGAGCAGGGAGCAGGGAGTAGAGAAAGAAATATGGCTCCTAACTTCTGACTTGAAGGCTTCTCCCACCTCTTCCTTGTCTCCCTTGTCTCCCTCAGCTCTTTTTCCCGTTCCCTCAAAAATTAGTTTGCATTAAAAGCTTCTACTGCTTGTGCAGAGGGCTGCACTCCGCCCATGCGAATTTCAGAGGTAAAAGAAGCCATGCTGAAGCCACCAAACCGCTTTAAGACGCTAACTCGCATCCGTAAATTAGGGCTAGCAAACCACAGCCTCTCTTCGGAAAACATGGTTTCGTACTCAGTAATTAGAGTCAGTGCTTTATCGCCGCCCATCATGTAGCGTCCGGCAACAGGGGCTTTTTCAGCATAACCCATTTCCCGTAACAGCTTACCTTGGTTGGGGCGATCGGCATCAGGGACAGAAACCAGCACAGTAGAGCCAGTGTGTTTTTCTTCATCCCATTCCATCGTCCCATTCCAGCTGACTCGCGCCCCGCATGTTGCCAAGCCAGGTTCGATTCCATATTGTTCGCAAAGTTTAATGACCTCTGGGCAATCCAACGCCAGCGTTTCAATGACAATATCCGATTTGCCATCCTCAGCTTGTTTAAAGGCAAGGTGGTGACTGGTGCGATGGGAAAACCATTTACCAGCACTCAGCTCAAAAAACTCTTGAATATTCATGCAGCTACAATCCTAAAGCAACAGTTCTTAAAATTTCTCTTAATTTAGACTAACAGTTGTCAGTTGTCAGCTGTCAGTGAGTGGTGCGTGGTGTGTGAAACACTTGTGACTTGTGACTTGTCTTGTGCTCCCTTGCCCATCAAACAGACTCGCCCAAGCGTTGCAGTGAAATTCTGGCAGCTTCAGCGACTTGAAAATGATTGTCTTTTTCCATGTATCTGAGGGCGGAAACACTTTTAGAACTGGGAAGGTTGCCTAATGCTTCTGCTAGACGCTGTCTTACCAGCCAATCTTCCGCTTGAGCAAAGCGAAGAATTGGCTCGATCGCTTCTAAGTCTCTAATTTCCCCAATTGCCGCGATCGCTGCCTGTTGTATGACTATTTCATCACTATCTAAGGCTTGTAGCAAGACTTGCCGAGCGCGAGGATCTTTGAGGTTGCCCAGCGATACTGCTGCACTAAAGCGGACTAGCCATTCTGTATCTTCATAGAAAGCCCGAATTAATGGTTCGACTCCACGCGGGTCGCCCAAATACCCTAACGCACCAGCGGCATCAGCGCGAATGCCGTAGTCTGCATCGGTTTCTAGCAAGCGCACTAAAATTGGATAGCATTCGTCTGTATGCTTTATACCTAGAGCAAATACAGCCATCGAGCGAATTTGCAAAATCTCATCATCGAGGACTTTTTTAATCAAAGGTACGGCTTCAACAGCTGGGACGTGACGCAGCTGGGCTAAAGCCACCATGCGATCGCGACTATTGGGGCTGTCTAGCTGAGCAGAAATTTCCTCTGTGCTAGGATGAGCCATGAATTTAGAACCACCTTTTACAATCTTCTCTAGTCTAGAATTATCATTCTTTGAGCCTCTAAATAAATTCTTCCAATAGAAGTAATTGAAATGATAATGGGTAGTTGGTAGTTGGGAGAGAAATATACCTACTGATGCGGGTCGCGTCACATCCCCATCATGGAGAAGGTAGTGTTAATAGGAATTGGCACTGCTTGGCGAAAACCATGCCGTTCGTAGAAGGTGATTTAGAGCGGATCTTCCATCGCTACAATATCGATGTCTCGCATACACGTTGTGCGAGACAGGCGGACAATCAGCTTGACAGTATCGACAAGATCGGTTGGTGAGATACAGCCTTCATATCCATCAACTGGTTCTACGATCGCTTCTTTACCCTCAAACCTAATCGTGCCAAAAGTTCCAGGGTTGAGCAGCGTCACACCGATTTTGTCCTGACGTGTATTTTCCCTTAAAGCATTAGCGAAGCCGCGCAAGCCAAATTTTGATGTTGCGTATGCAACTTCTTTTCCACTGACAAAATCGTGATTATTAGCCGAACCTATCAAAATAATTTTGGGATTACCTGACATCCGTAGATTTGGGAGCAGCTTTCTAACGCAAGATATAGCTGAAATTAAGTTGATTGTCAGAATGCGTTGGTTTTCTTTATCACTGACCGCTTCAAAGCAGTAATTGGGTGTAAATGCATCTTTTTCCCAAATGCCAGCGTTGTAAATAACAACATCAACCAGCGATTGCTCCAAAGCATTTACTACGCGATCGATCGCATCTGGTTGAGATAGATCGACTTCGAGCCAATGGCGTATAATTCCGTCGTCGAGATTCAGTGTAGGTGGCGATCGAGAGATTAGCCATACCGTATCGCCAGATTCGGGAACAAATCGATGAAGAATTTCTCCTAAACCTCTGCTTGCACCCAATATGATGAATGCAGTCATACAACAATTCTTTCCATTTTTAGAAAGACTTACCTTTAAAAAGTATGATAAACGTTCAGAACTAACTAAATAAAGATATTTCTTTATTTAGTTAATATTCCCATAAAAAGCTATCCGCTCTTACTAGGGATCTTGCGATCAAAGTAAGAGCGGTCTAGTTGGGTCTTCAGATTGAAACCTGACTGCCGGAAGGAACTCCAAACCAGCCTGGGTCTTTGAGTTATCTCAGTCTCAAAAAGACTAAGGCTAACTTTAGAGAACGGCTCCGGCGCGCAGCCGGCTAGCTTCAACCTGATGACCCATGCATTTACTACTTTCTATCATGGGCATCACCTCCTTGTTGCCTAAGCGGTCTTAGTCTCAAGAGGTCAGAGCATTTAGCTCTGCCGTCGTTTGCTTTACTTAAGATAACACAGGAATTGAGATTTGCGTGAAATCAGTTATCAGTTGACAGTCTACAGTTGACGGTAACTGACAACTGTAGACTGTCAACTATTCACCTTCTTCATATTTAGCGATCGCCAAAACAAGATTTGATTAAGCAGAGTAATTTGTGATACTTTTCATTATCCGTAGGGGAATGCTTTCAGCAGAATCGAAGCACGACTTATTGATTATGCTGGCAGCAAAACCCAAGCCTAAACTTTCTACCCTTCTATTTTTTATTGCCTTCAGCTTGGCTGTACCAGCATTTTTTAACCTCAAAGTTTGTCTTCCTCCAGCAATGTTTTGCTTTCTGCTAGGAAGCTTAGTAGAGGGAGTCGAAGTCGTAGCAGACAAGAATCAGAAGCATCAAGATAAAAGATTCAAAGCGTAATTGGTGTCATCAATATGCAAAGCACAAAAAAGCCTCCACTAAGTTGTGGAGGCTTTGGTTTATAAAAGGAAGAAAGTTAACATCCTATCGCAACCCATAGATTACTTAGCATCAAGTCGAGAGGTTCGTAAAAACTTCTCTTGACAAGATTAAAGTGCGTTACCGCGAGGTAGTACTTCCTCAGGGAACTCGAAGTTTTCGTGGGGTTGGTCTTGAGGCGCCATCCAAGCACGGATGCCCTCGTTGAGCAGAATGTTCTTGGTGTAGAAAGTCTCGAACTCGGGGTCTTCTGCTGCCCGCAGTTCTTGAGAGACGAAGTCATATGCCCGTAGGTTCACCGCCAAGCCGACGACTCCCACTGCACTCATCCACAGTCCGGTCACTGGCACGAACAACATGAAGAAGTGCAACCAGCGCTTGTTGGAAAAAGCAATCCCGAAAATCTGCGACCAGAAGCGGTTTGCCGTCACCATCGAATAGGTCTCTTCCGATTGGGTTG
>NZ_JBOFLP010000318.1:0-5214 GCF_051657925.1 Chroococcidiopsis sp. | reverse complement strand
GATGCCGAGTATGGCTGTGCCCCGTTTTTCAAGCAAACAGCTGACATGGGCGGTGACAAACTGATGCGCAACTCGCTCGAATCGAGTGCTGTATGGTCCGCCACCTGCTTACTCTGGAACTGGTCGCCCCCGCCGTCATTGTCGAAATTGATTTGGTTTGAGATCTCGATCCATTTCCAACTGTATCTCGTTCGCAGATGAATGAAAATGTCTGTCTGGCAATACTTTCAAGCATTGACTAACTGTCAATTTTTGATAAATCGTTGCTAAATCACACTAAACCATTTCTCAACTGTATCTTTGTGTATCTCTAAACTGTATCTTTGTGTATCCCTAAACTGTATCTTTGTGTATCTTGGCTGACTAGTGTAACTATATTCTGTTCGCTCGATCGCTTGTTAAATTTGAACTTCGAGCGTCATGTCACCAAGTCAACTTAATCATTAAATTTGTCTTTTTAAAACTCGCACTTCCAACCAATTTGTTCAAACGAGGTTTAAGAAACAGGTGAGGTGAATTTAATTAACTTAGATTAAGTAGATTTTTAGATTTAGGAGATTTTTTTGTCTACTGAGTCATGTAAAGTTTACGAGAGTTTGAGTCGTAGACAATACCATCAGCTATTAGGAGTGGAGCTATTGGTCCTGAATTTAGACGAAGGTGATACACATTCTCACTACCGATGAGATTTTTGTCATAGTACTCAACTAGTTGAAGATAGCCAATTCGATAGAGTTGATCGATAAATTCTTCAGCGGTTGACTGCTCGATCTCGGAGCAGATTTGAATCTGAGACGTACTAAAAGTGCAAAGAATTCGCATACTCGTCCAAGCACGGTTACAATAAGTGACAAAATGTGGCTCGTCTAATATGCGAAAATCTCTTTCTTTTGGTATATGCTGAGAGCGACTATTGTACACAAGATAAAGATAAATCTTTTCATGATACGAAGGTTCTACTTGATAATGCGGATATCTAGCAATTTGTTCGAGCCTTTTTAAGTAACCCGCTCGCTCAAATTGATTTAATAAGGTGAGGGCTTGAGCATCACTAATTCTCAACCAAAGTTCTAGCCATTGCATCGCATCACAGTCTTGCTGAATCATGGAAGATGGTCGTCCCAGCCATTGCCTAGCCAGTGTAGCTTGCCAAACATCAGACCAAGGGCGATCGCAGTAGAATTCTTGTGGTTCGATTGAATTAGTATTTTGTGGCTCTAATTCAATTAGTTTCTCTCCTGGTTTCATTCAGCCGATTGCCACAACAACAAATATTAAAAAAATTAATAGCTTCAAGCAATAAAGCTCAGCTTTTAAAAAAGCCAAAAGCTGCAAGCCATTACCTACATTTGTCGAGATAGAAAAAACTGTCGCCCGCTCCATTGTCCAGCAGTGATAGATTGCCATCGCTGTGCTTTAGTAAAGGCTTCTACTCGACTTAAACCGACTGTAATCAAGCGAATACTACCGTTCGATAACTCATGTAGCTTGACTAGCAAATCCTCATGAATCTCGATTTCACAAAGTTCTTTGGCTAATAAGCGCGTGTCCTCCAAGTCGCAGGGTTGAAACTTCACCCATTGAGAAATCCGCCCCGCGACTATTTTACGATTGGCGATTTTCTTCTCCACACCGTCAATCCCAATCAACCAAACTGGAAGCTCGGTGAGGTCGTGGATGTCCCGTGCTACTTGCAACATCTTTGGATTGTGGAACAGATAATCTGCCTCATCGATAAACAAAGGTTGTCTACGCAATTTCATTTGCTCTTTAATCGCCGTCAGCATTTTGGCGGGTAGATTGGGAGGATCGATAGACAGTTCGAGCAGAATTTCTTGTAGCATGGCGCTGGGACTCCAAACAGAAGTCGCTCTGACGTAAATCCCGTTTTCTTTATTCACCAACCAAGCAGTAGCCGTCGTTTTGCCAATCCCTGTAAAGCCATAGAGCAAGCCCATGCGAGGCACTGCGGCGGCGCTATGCTTCGATTCTTGAAAGGCACTAGAAAGACTAATGATATTTTTGACTTTGACTAACTTGTGTCGCATGGAATGTTTGAAATAACATGGGGGTGGATTACGTCGCAACTGTTTCTAGCTGAGATAGCCATTGATAGAAATCTTGTTGCTCTTGTTTGCCTTCTACCAAAGCACTCAACGTTCCTCTTCCAGCCGGAAGTTGAATATAATGAGAGACAAATTCTCGTTCGCCCGCTAGCACTTCCAGCCCTTGCTGCCATTGTTGGAAGACCGTTCTTAGCAATTGGTTTGAGTCGATCGCAATCGCTGGCGAAGTTAAATCGCCAGCTAACCACGAGCAGAAACGCTGTTCTTCTCGTATGGAATCGGTCAGGGCTGCTAAATATCCTTTACCTTGAGATGTCTCCAAATAGCAGGTGAGATCGCTGGAGATTTGAGCGGAAATTTCGTCGAAGTTTCTTCCTCCTTGCCAATGCTCCAATAATGTCTCTAATTGTTGGTTGAGCGCGATCGCCTGCTGCTGTCGTGCTAGTCGCTCTGCTTCAACTGCTTCTAGTTGCGCTAACTCTGCTTTGTATTGCTCGGAAGATATTTGTGGTAGTATCTTCTGCGGTTCTGTCGTTGCAATCGCTTGAGCAATCGAGCTTAAAGCGGGATAATCGTAAAGTTGAGACTGTACCACTGGTAGGATCTCCTGTACCTGACCCAGAATTGACATTGGATCTTGGGCAATCTTGCGTAGCAATGCCTGTCCCCGCTTACGAGATTGTTTGACTTCCTGGTTTAGGAGATTGTAGACAAGTTGGGCTTGTCGAGCAAATTGTGCTAAGTTTATCTGCTCGGCTTCTCGCCAAACTGCTTCACAAATATATTCTTGAAGATCTGCCGATGTATACACGTAGATCCGAATTGGATCTTGGGGTGAAAAGCAAACGTAAACTCGTCTACTAATCCAGTCTCCTAGTTTGCTAGCAACGTACAGTCTTCCGCCCAGCGAAATTCCCTGATGACCAACTCGACGCATTCCATCTTTGGTTGGTGCTGCCATCATCAAAAAATCCAGTTCGCGCTCGTTGCGAATCTGTTGCTTTTGCCACCCTTGGGCGATCGCGGCTTCCAGGACTTCTAAAGGTGACTTACCTTCTAGACCAATCCCCGCTCGTCCGTGCAGTCGCTGCTCGTAAGCTACAATCCAAGCTGATGCCCAAGTTTGAAACTCTTCTGGTGACATGGCTAACTCAATCGCTTTTTCATTCCAATCTGGATGACTTCTCAGTGCTTGTCGGTCGCTCACGCTATGTCCGACAAATCCAGGTAGTTTCGGTAAATCTCGATGTTGAAACGTGTGAATAAATCGCTCGATGAAGGCTTTTTGTTCTGGGCGTTTGGGCAAGCAGCAACTGGTTTTCACGCCTAAGTTTGACAAAAATCGCTGGACTCGGCGGCTGAGGTATTCCTTGCCGCGATCGGTGCGGACTTCTTCTGGTACGCCCCATTCGATCGTTGCTCTGGCTAGCAATTGGCAGATGGCTTCTGCTTTGCTAGTGTCTGAGAGCAACAACAATGCTCGTCGCGTGAATAGATCGATACAGCCAATTAGCGAGTAGCGTTTGACCGTCACAGTTTCACCTAGAGGACATTTGTATTTGAGAATGACATCATTCCAAAAGCTATCCATTTCCCAAAGTTGATTCGGACGCTTGACTCCTTGGGAACGAGAGCCAAAAGCTGGAGTTGTGCTTTTAGCACTCTTCGCATCCATATACATCGTCCACTTTTGGGGATATCGTTCGCGAAACTGTCGCATCCAGGCACGCAATTGCCATAAGGAAAAATCCTCTGGCTCGTAGCCAAACTCCAGTAGCAGAATGTGATAAATTTGACTTGCTCCCCAATGTTTTCCTCCTGCTGCTAGACAAGTTTCAATTGCTTGCTGTAGAGCTGGATTGGCATCGATTTTGCCTTTTCCTTTGCGGTTGCCGTAGTTACCCCCAAGTGCTTTCAATTGCTTTGCCGTTTGGCGGCAGCGCTCTTTTGCCCTCAATGTAGAACGGCTAATGGTAGGAATATAGTCGCGAACCCAAGTTGGAATTGACAGTTGCTCCAAGTTGTAGGCGCGAACGAACTCTAGATCGCGCTCCACAGCAGTGGCAAAATTTTGTAGCTCGCTCCAAGTTTCAAAAGTTCTCAGAATCTCCAACCACGCATCAGCGCGTTGCGCGATCGAGTTGCCCGAAACAGTAGTTTTCAGGGTTTTACTAATAGCCGTTGGCGATCGCCCCTCAAGTGCAGAAACCTTAATTCTATCGATGGCAGCTAATTGTTGAGGCTGCAATTCTCGCTCATCTCCTTTGCGATCGAATGGAGCAGGGTCATACTCACTCTCTAAATCCGTGGCTGTAGGATCGAGTTGAACCAGGGCTGCTTGCGTATCTTCTGGCAGACTAGAGCAAGCATACTCTCGACCGCCACCGCGAGCGTGACGAGCGCGGGACTGCCAACCTTCAGAGCGAGCCTTTCTCGTCACGTTAGACCGCGCCGCAGGCATCCCTGGCAAACCAGCTAATTCGGAGGCAGAATACCAAAACTTCATCTGGGGTAGAACGCGCTCTAACGTAACTGAAAGTCAAGATGACTCGTACAAGTCATCTTAGAACGCGATCGCTCCTCTATTTCTTTTTCTCTAGCTTCAGCAGAAAAACGCAAGCAATAGTTACATTTAATACATAAAAGTTTATGGCTGTGTGAAGATAAAGAGCTAAAAACTATGTAGATTTAAGTAAATAGAACGCTTGTAGAGAAAACTAGATCTACTCGTTCGTGTATTAAAGCTTGCTAGCTTAGAGTAGGGAGCGCGACTAAATCACTAAAAAAAGGTAAGGTGACGAAATGCCTCCTTACCTCTACCAACCTTCAAAACTACTGTCATTGCACTGACTTGAGGCTGTCAATACTTCTAGTAAATAAATCGGTGAAGATACTCATAACCGGACGCGATCGCACTTTGACATTTGCGCTAACCGATATCCCTAATTGTAGTGACACGCTTCGCCATACTCACCACCTGGATTTCTCACTACGCTTCCCTAAAATAGCTTGTAAAGCCTGTGAAGCAAGGCTTATAGAAAAATCTTCAAAAAAACAGTCTGTCATGCAAGCCAGATTGTCTAGAACGCTATGAGTGTTCAAGGTCTCTAGCTCCTAAAATGGCTTAGGCTGATGAGAAATCTGGGGG
>NZ_JBOFLP010000317.1:0-9236 GCF_051657925.1 Chroococcidiopsis sp. | reverse complement strand
ATGCCCACCTTTTTCAGTAAGCTTTGTATAATTTCCATACAGCTATCGAACTCGTGCTTGTTTGTTCTAAGAGGCACTCTATCGGTTCGATAGCTTTTCTGTCTACTACTTCAGCCAAAAACTGTCCGGAGTATTGATTAGAAAGCAAATAGCTTTTTAGCGTCAAGAGGCGATCTATAAGAGTTTCCCATCAACTATTTGGATGTAATACTAGAGATTGATTAATAGCAGTGCCATCTCAAGTAGAATTTGATTATAGTTAATAAATATTTGTGCTAATTGTATAATTTTTTGCTTAAAAACCTAGTTTAACGTTGAAGTGACAGGATTCAAGTTGAGATGTAGGAGCGACTGATGAAAAAGCAAGATCTCAGAATAGTCTCGCTGATTCCTAGTGCTACCGAGATTTTAGCAGCATTGGGTCTAACAGACGCGGTGGTCGGGCGATCGCATGAATGCGATTTTCCTCCAGAAATACTCGATCGTCCGGCTTGTACGCGGGCGCGAATTAATTCTAATGGTAGTAGCGCTGAGATTCATCAGGATGTCAATCAACTAATCCAGTCAGCACTTAGCATCTACCAAATTGAAACAGAACTCTTAGAACAGTTACAGCCAACCCACATAGTCACTCAAGACCAGTGCGATGTTTGTGCTGTAAGTCTGGGTGAAGTAGAGAAAGCAGTTGCTAACCTAACGCATTCTCAACCTCACATCATCTCTCTTCAACCCAACATTTTAGCAGACGTGTGGGCAGATATAGAGCGTGTAGCTCAGACGCTCGGAGTCGATGCAAATAGACTAATTGAAAATATTCAGTCGCGGATTGAAGTTTGTCGACAAAAGGTTCGCGGGCTATCGGTGTCGGAATTACCAACAGTCGTATGTATTGAGTGGATCGATCCTCTCATGGTAGCAAGTAACTGGATTCCTGAACTAGTGGCGATCGCAGGGGGTCAATCCTTATTTAGTGTTTCTGGTCAGGCTTCTGCTCAAGTAAGATGGGAAAACCTGATAGCTGCCGATCCAAGTATTATTGTGGTCATGCCTTGTGGTCTTGACCTCAACCGTACCCAGACAGAAATTTTGCCTCTAACGCAGCGCCCAGAATGGCAGCATCTACGAGCAGTTAAAAGTGGCAGAGTCTATGCTACGGACGGTAACGCTTATTTCAATCGTCCGGGTCCACGGCTGGTCGATTCATTAGAAATTCTAGCCGAGATTCTCCATCCAGAAATTTTCGCCTACGGTTATAAGGGGACTGCTTGGGAACAAGTTCAGTTACCAGTGACCAGTGACCAGTGACCAGTTATTAGCAAGCCAGAAGTCGTAGGGGCGGGTTTTGAATGTAGCTCTCTTCTTATTAGTCCTGAATCTTTTGCTAAACCCGCCCGTACAGGAGTTTCAGAATTTTGAAGTCTAATCCTTCTAATCCTTAGTTACAGCCGCTGGAGCAGGCTACGACCGTGGGTATCCGTACCGCAGGTATTTAACAAGTGGTACTGTTGCGCCAGAGCGCATACTTGTTGAGTTTCTTTCGGGCTAGGTCGCCAGGGATGGGGATTGTTGTAGGCATAATATGTTTCTACCCCATCAACTCCCAGTTGGTTAGCAGCAGTAATAAGATCGAAAGGCGATCGCTTGTAGCGAGCTGGGTGAGCTAACACTGCTAATCCCCCTGCTTCATGGATTGCACTAATAATGCTAGCAGCACAATATGCTTCTCCGGTTGCAGTACGTCTTTGGAGATAGGGCTGCATACGTGCGTGTTGAGGATCGAATGCATATGCCAGAATATGCACTTCTGTATCCAACAATCCGGCATTAATCTCAACTCCACTCCATAATTGAGGCACGCAGTCTTCTAAATCTGGATGATGCAGTTGCCATTGGGCTAAATAACGCTGAGCAGCTCGATACCCAGCTATAGTATGGTGGTCGGTAATTGCCAATCCTCGCAGCCCGATTGAAATTGCTTGCTCGATTGCTTCTTCCGGTTCTAA
Organism: Chroococcidiopsis sp.; assembly: GCF_051657925.1. NCBI lineage: Bacteria > Bacillati > Cyanobacteriota > Cyanophyceae > Chroococcidiopsidales > Chroococcidiopsidaceae > Chroococcidiopsis > Chroococcidiopsis sp. Next base: position 7,233 of record NZ_JBOFLP010000317.1, on the reverse strand, counting down.
CCTACCATCAGAATATACCGTGTGCATGTGGAAGTTGAAAGTTAGCGGGCAACTTTCAGCATCAATTGTTTGAAAAACTCTCTGCAACTGCTGGCTCAATGAATTAGAAGTCTGGGCACAATAGACAGCCATAACCGCCTCAGAACGAATAGACGTTCGTTTAATTTCTCTAACATACTGCCCACTTATATCTGTGTATCACTCGTTACCTATTCCGCAATTGGAACTTAATTTGGAGCGATCGCAGCGATCTGAGGGAAGACTTTCTTTTCAATATGTTAAGACTAACTTAGCAAAACAATACACTTAATGGCACGATTCGGCTGATGAGAATTTTCGATGAGTCAATTCAGTTATTGGTCATTGGTCATTTGTCATTTGTTCTCTGCGCCCTGCTCCCTTCTAAACCCATGCTACGGCAGCTTCCCAGCCCTTACCTTGGCGGATAATTTCTGGTTCGTCTGTCGTCATGTCAATAATTGTCGAGACTTCATGTTCTGGCTCCGAGCCATTATCGACGATCGCGTCTACTATTTTGTCTAGGCGATCGAATAACTCGACTCGCGATAAGTTAGCTTCAGCTGGAGCAGAGCGCCCGTTGCCATTTTGTGGTAAGTGAGCTGAGGTAGAAATAATAGGATTACCCAAAGCATTTAATAAAGCAGCACAAATTTTATGGTTTGGTACTCGAATTCCCGTTGTTTTGCGCTTAGGATTTTGGACTAATTTCGGTACGAGCTTGGTGGCAGGGAGCAGAAAAGTATAAGATCCTGGGATTAAATGCTTCATAATCCGGTAAGCAGGATCGCTGACGATCGCGTAAGTTGCCACATTAGAGAGAGAAGGACACAAAAAAGTTAGCGGCTTATCATTTGATAGCTGTTTGATCTGGCGCACTCGCTCCACCGCCGATTTAGAATTAAGGTCGCAGCCGATCGCGTAGACGGTATCAGTGGGATACAGCATGACTGCACCATCGCGCAGCGCTGCAATAATTTCTTCCACAGTGCGAGTCTGAGGATTGTCGGGATGAATTGTGTAGACTATAGCCATAATGAGGGAGTCGGGAATCGGGAGTCGGGAGTTGGAAGTGGAGAAAGACCAAGGAAGAAGTCGGAAGTCAAAATTTTATCTTTTGTCTCTTGCCTCTTGCCTCTTACCTCTTGCCTCTTGCCTTCTCCACGCACCACGCACCACTAACTTATGACAAAACTAGCTTACCTCGAATGTCCTACTGGCATTGCTGGTGATATGTGTTTAGGAGCGCTGGTAGATGCTGGCGTGCCGCTAGAATACTTACAAGAACGGCTTAAGGGTTTAGGAATCGAACGGGAATATCAACTCAGGGTTGATTCCGTCCACCGTAACGGGCAGTTAGCAACAAAATTTCATGTCGATTTATTAGGTGACGAGCATCACCGCCACGACCATCATACCCATCATCACGGTCGTCATTTGCCGGAGATTGAAGATTTAATCCTCAAAGCTAATTTACCGATTCGTGCTGAAGCTTGGAGTTTAGCTGTTTTTCGTCAGCTAGCTGTTGCTGAGGGAGCAGTGCATGGTATTGCGCCAGAAAAAGTTCATTTTCACGAAGTTGGTGCGGTGGATGCAATTGTAGATATTGTCGGTACTTGCTTGGGTTTGGATTGGTTGGGGATAGATAAAATTTACTGTTCTGCCTTACCCACGGGAGGCGGGACAGTTAAAGCCGCCCACGGACTGATGGCGGTTCCCGTACCAGCGGTGTTGAAGTTATGGGAAATGCGCACTTGTCCAGTTTATAGCAATGGTATCCAAAAGGAATTAGTTACGCCTACGGGAGCCGCGATCGCCACCACTTTAGCTACAGATTTTGGCTCTCCACCTGCTATGACGATACAGCGGATCGGACAGGGTGCGGGTTCCATTAATCTACCAATCCCTAATATTCTGCGCTTGTGGCTGGGTTTGGAGACGTTGCATGATGCGCCCCTACAAGAATCAAATACTAGCCCATTTTTAGAGGCGATCGCGGTACTGGAAACCCAGATCGACGATCTTAACCCCCAGGCGATCGGCTACGTCTTGGAGGCGCTGCTAGCGGCTGGAGCGTTGGATGTTTTTACGCAGTCAATTGGGATGAAAAAATCTCGCCCTGGCATTTTGCTCACTGTAATTAGCCACCCTGACAAGGTAACCGATCTTGAGGCGATCGTCTTTCGAGAAACTACAACTTTAGGTATTCGCCGCTATACTCAACAACGGCTGGCTTTACAGCGCGAAATCCAATCTGTAACCATTAAATACGGTACGGTGCGAGTTAAAATTGCTTGGACTGGTACAGCCACAGAGCGTCAAATTACTAACGTCCAGCCAGAATACGAAGATTGTTTGCAAGTTGCTCGACAGCACGATCTTGCTTGGCGAGAAGTTCATCGATTAGCGCTGCAAGCTTGGTACGAAAAGAATTCGCAATAGTGAGATGGGACAAATTGACGAAAAAATTGCACTTGAACTTGCGATCGTGGAATATTCTACTTTTGTGGGACTTCAGCAATTATTTCCAAACGCCGATTCTCACTGGCTAGAACAAATTTTTCATCGTTTTAACCAAATGGCTTCTATTTACTGTGTGGTTCTCAATAGAAAAGAAATTGAGTAAATTAGTCAAGTCACTGAGTTTGTTTCTAGCAAAAAATTAGGGCGAGCCTGTGCTCGCCCTTAGCAACAGAAATTACGTGAGATAATTAGTCAATTGCATTTCTGGCAGCTTGTCCAGCTTCGTCAGCTTTGCGTTGCGCGCTCTTGCCTAAATCTCTAGCTGTATCCTTGGCATCTTCAGCAGCACGGCTGACATTTCTGTCTGCTCCTCGTAGGGCATCAGAGGTGTTGTCTTTAATATTTTCCGTACCGCGCTTCGCACCTTTTGCTAGGTCTTCGGCAGTGCCTTTAAGCTTGTCCTGGAGATTTTCAGTATTTCGGCTAACATTCTTACCGAAATCTTCAGCGTTCTCTCCTTTTTTACCTAGAATTCGCTTGGTGTTTTCGCCAACATCACTTGTTTGGTCGATGACGTTGCGCTCGGCATTTTCGATTAAGGCATTAGCCTTTTTGTTAGCTGCCTTCTCTAAATCTCTGGCTCTAGGATCGACATCGCTAAATTCATTCATTGTCGGTCCTCCCTCAAACTTGTTCACCACGCCGCGATCGGGAGAAGTTGCCGTACCACCTGGAACTTCTGGTCTAGGATTCTTTTGTCCTGGGACGGCTAATTTCCCAGCAGGAACATCCTGTCTTCTTCCAGTCACAACTCCTGCATCAGGACTCTTTGCTTGTACAGAACTAGAGCAAGCAGTGCTAACAAAGAGTAAAATTCCTGCCATACAGGTGACTAAAATTCGTCCCAGATGGACTTTTTTCACAGCAGTTACGATCCTGTTCATGTTAATACTCCCTTTAATTGGATAGAGTTATTTGTGAGAGCAAGATGTTTTTTGTTCTTGTTTCGCCACAAAACTTTGCTACTCGATTAGAACCTATTGACCTAAAGCAGGATTGCTTTGAGCTTCTGGTCTTCTGCTAGCTTCTGCTGCTTTTTCTTGAGTAAACTCCGATGCCTCTTTAAAAGCTTCTTGCACCTTTTCTAAACGGTTACCGAGCCGCTCTCCTAAATCTTTATTTCTTTGGTTCAACCCGCCTGCTTCGGGTTGTTTAAAGTCTTTCGCTGTTTTGATTGGTAATTCAGTTTCTTTTTCTGCTCTACCGGCTGGGGTTTCTGCTCCAGGGTAAAGAAGTCCTTCGCTGTTAGCTGCTACAAGCAGAGAATATCCATCTAAACTAGCGCGATTAGTTGGCGATTTATCGGGTGTCTCTTTAACTGTGGGATCGGTAGTATATTTATCTACGTTGTTGTAGTTAACCCCAGGATTTTTGTGAGGATTGTTGTTTCCACCCGCTTGAACAGCAGGGTTGTTCGGATTTGTACCTTGGGCTGTCGTTGCATTGCTACAAGCTGTGCTGAAGACCAGCAATACGCTAACCAAGCATACCGTCAGCACTTGGCGCAATCTTAGTTTTTTGAACAAAGTAGTTAACTTTTGCATAAAACCCTCCTATTTACTGAACCAGTTCGCCAAATGCCCTTGGTCTAAGTGCTGCAATAAACACTAGAACTGTTAATCTCAGCCGCGTGCTAAATTTCATGCTTTCAATTAGACTTACTTATATATGTGTCAAGAGCATTTTGGCGTTATTGTATAAAGTGGCTCGAATTTGACCAACGATTGCTAATCTTAGGCATTTACGAACGATCGCTACCTCTAGCAAAGGGTGCATTTTGCAATCGCTATAGTTCAATTTGTTTCTAACTCAAGAGAGATTCGCATTGGAAACTGAATGCAGCACATTTTGTCACGCCTGAAACCTTACTTGCGCTGGATAATACTAGGCGGGACTTTGTTTTTCTTAATAACAGCTTTCAAAAACAATTGGCAAGAAGTAGCAGCAATTCGGATTGCTACTTTAGGATGGCTAACTTTAGCGACCGCTTTAGGTGTAACTCTATTCGCCCATATCTGGTCTGGATGGGTCTGGACTTGGATATTAGAGGAATTCAATCAGACCGTCAATATTCCTCAATTCGTGCGAGTTTATTTGCAAACAAATATTGCTAAATATTTACCAGGGAATGTCTGGCATTACTACGGTCGAATTTCTGCGGCAAAAACTGCTGGTATTCCTACCAGCATAGCAGCTTTAAGCGTATTGTTAGAACCTTTATTAATGGCGGCTGCCGCAATCGTGTTGGCTTTGCTAGGAATCCAATCGGCGATCGCTCTAACTCAAAGTTATATCCAATTGTTACTATTTTTTGTCTTAGCTGGGGTATTGTTAGCAATTCACCCTCATTTGCTAAACTTGGCGATGCGGTTGCTCAGTCGAATGAAATTTAAATCGACTACAAATACAAGCGATCGCGTTCTTTGCCAAATTAAACGCTACCCTTGGCGACCTTTATTGGGAGAATTGGGTTTCGTGGGATTGCGAGGAACGGGTTTTTTACTAACTTTACTAGCTATAATTCCGCTATCAATAGAGCGTATTCCTTTATTATTTGCTGCTTTTAGTTTAGCTTGGGTCTTGGGATTAGTAATTCCTGGTGCGCCTGGAGGTTTAGGAGTCTTTGAAGTCACGGCGATCGCTTTATTGCAACACAGTTTTTCTACTGGTGCAGTCATTAGCGCGATCGCTTTATATCGCTTTATTAGTATTACTGCTGAAGCTGCTGGAGCGGGATTAGCTTGGGTAAATGAGAGATCGATCGTTGGTAATTGATAGTTGGTGGTTGGTTACCTGCAAATCATCAATGATGAATGATAGATAGTAGCAATTTTCAATCATTGGCGAATAATAAATACTTTTATAACTATGTGGATATTGTTTGCCCTACAAATATTGATAAAAATCAGGTGAGCATTGCTCATCCTACAAATGTTCGACAAAGTTAATAAGATATCATTTAACTGATATTGTCATATTGTCTGCATAAATTGCAAATATGATAGTGAAAATTTCAATAAAATTAGTCATCCAAGCACAATTTTCTGGAGATTTTTCATAATACATAATTAAATCGGCAACACAAGCTTCCAAACGTATTCGTGCGGGTTGACAAATTAAGACAATCTTCAATAAGAGTATGACAACCGTAAGCGGATTACCTTGCGATATTAATGATTCTAGTAGCAGTGAAGGCTGTTTTCGCTTATCTGTTGTTAAATAGTCTATCAGTTTGTTGCATGTTTTCAGCAACATTGTATCGGTTAGCGTCTGATCGTGCCAGGTTTCATATAACGAATCTAATTTATGCCATAAATTGAGTTTTAAGGTATCAGAAAACTCCTCACTTTCTCCATAGCAAAGTAGATAGTCTTTTAAACTTTGCTTAAACTTTTTGTAGTTCTGTCCTTGAGTTGTTTTGCTAAATACGTTAGCCATGTTTGTATAGCTATAAGTATCGCGTTTAGCTACAATGAGCTTAATGACTCGGAGAATCTCATCTCCCACATCTGTCGGATTTTGAATTTGGCTGTCGATTCCAGCAGATTCAAACCGTGCCATATACATCGCCAAGTCAAACTTAAATCTACACCGTAGTTGTAATGCTCTATTTCTAGCTGCTTCTCGTTGTTCGATTGGGTTTCTTAAGTCGTTATATTGAGTTGAGAGCAAGATTGGTGCGTAGCGAGAATTCCAACGAGCGTGTTCTTGAAATTTAGCCTGAGCATACAATTCTAATTTTTGATAATCGTCGCTTTTAGCAAAAGATTGTATCCAGCTTCTTAAGCGATCGACCATTGGCGAAAGAGACTTTCGCTTAGTAATTGGATCGGTTAGAATTTCCAGTAGCTGTTGTATGTATTTAAATTTTCTTTTAGAAACCCAGTTATTGACGAGAATATAACACGACCGTTTGAGCGTATAATGAAATTCTTGGCGATCGTTGGCAAACACAATTTCATATATAGAGCGGATGACATTGGAGTTGATTGGGTCGTCATCTTGAATAAATAAATATCTGAATTCCTTCAAAACGTTTTCAGGCGACCACTGCTTAATAATGTCTAACAAGTAAGCATATATAGTTTCCTGTGCTTCTTCAAATTTGCTTGTTTGCCGCGAGGTAAGATTGCTTGCAGTTTGTGCTTCGCTGGACGAACCAGTAGCATCGAAGATAGTAGGCTTAACCATACAATGCCTTTCCATTTAGGAAGCGATTTTGTTCGCGCTCGAATTAGGTGTTATATAGTATGAACTATAGTTTAAAAAGTTTTAGTACAGTAGAGTATTTCTGTGCAATTTTATCGTAAACATGTGGTAAACAAACATCCGTAAAATTACGGGTAGGGTGGTTCGAGAAAGGAAAATTTCTGAGTAATATTCCGGGATAGTTTATAGCTATTTCAATGGAAAAGTTGGTAGGCAATTGCAATCGGAGAAAACACGTAAACACGTAAACACGTAATTAAAGCACAAAAACCTACGCTGTTAGCGTAGGTTTTTAAAGTATCTTATGGGGGCGGAGGGACTTGAACCCTCACGACCGTTTAAGGTCAACGGATTTTAAGTCCGTAGCGTCTGCCATTCCGCCACGCCCCCTTAGCTATCAGTGTGAGTTGTGACAGGGTTGTCTACCCCGCTTTACTATTCCAGCACTAAAGGGAAATTTATGCAACTAAAAAAAGAAAGTAG
>NZ_JBOFLP010000316.1:0-8874 GCF_051657925.1 Chroococcidiopsis sp. | reverse complement strand
GACTAAAACCCATTGTCGTACCCGATCTTTCCGCCTCACTCGACGGTCACTTGGATGATTCCTACAGCGCGGTGACGGGTGGTGGTACAACTTTGGCAGAATTAAGAGCAATGGGGAGTTCGTTGTTTACCTTAGTACTAGGCGAGAGTCTGCGCGGTGCGGCGGAGAGTTTGCAAAAACAGTTTGGTATACCCTACGAAGTATTTCCGCAACTGACTGGATTAGATGCAGTCGATGACTTCCTTCAAGGATTGGTAGATTTGAGCGGCAATGAAGTCCCAGAAAAATACTGCCACCAACGCCGCCAGTTGCAAGATGCCATGCTAGACACTCACTTTTACTTTGGGCGCAAGCAGGTAGCGTTAGCACTAGAACCAGATTTACTGTGGTCAATAGCTTGGTTTTTGCGATCGATGGGGACTGAAATTCATACCGCAGTCACAACCACAAAATCGCCCGTTTTAGAGCAACTACCAGTCGAAAGCGTCACGATTGGCGACTTAGAAGACTTCGAGCAATTAGCAGTAGGTTCTGACCTGCTGATCGGTAATTCTCATACTAAAGCGATCGCCCGTCGCCTCGACACTCCCTTCTATCGCCTTGGTTTCCCCGTATTCGATCGCTTGGGTAACGGACAGCGTTGCACAGTCGGCTACCGAGGCACGATCGAGCTTTTATTCGATCTTGGCAACCTGTTTTTGGAAGCGGAAGAAGCAAAACATTAGGAGCTAGGGGCTGGGGGCTAGGGGCTAGAAAAGAGCAGAGGAGCAGAGGGGCAGAGGGGCAGGGGAGCAGGGGAGCAGGTGGGCAATTACCATCAACCATTAACCATCAACCACCAACTACCAACTACCAACTACCAACTACCAATTACCAATTACCAATCTTACGGAGGAGCAGTATGAAAATTGCCTTCACAACTAACGACAGAATTCATATTAATGCTCACTTTGGTTGGGCGAAAAAGATCGATGTTTATGAAGTTTCACCAGAAGGTTATCAGTTTGAAGAAACACTCCGATTTGATGGCGATCTTAAAGAAGATGGTAATGAGGACAAATTACTGCCAAAAATTGAAGCACTATATGATTGCACGATTGTTTATGTATCGGCAATTGGAGGAAGTGCAGCAGCTCGGTTAATTAAGAAACGCATTACACCAATTAAAGCCAGATCTGAAGATGATGAAATTATCGATATCCTTGAAAAGTTAGTCCAAACTTTGAAAGGCAGCCCTCCCCCCTGGTTGCGAAAAGCCTTGCAACAAAAATCACCCAGTTTTGCAGAATTAGAAGAGGAAGTAACTGTATGAGTCCTACTGAAACCACCAACCAAACGACTGCTAACGAAGCCCTCAATTCTCTATTTGTGCAGGAATTAGTCAGACAAATCCGCGCCCAAGATTCTTATGGTTTTTATCGCAATTGGGCAGATGAATTAGTTGTCAAACCCTATATTGTGAGCAAAGAAGCTAAGCGCAAAATTTCTGTAGAGGGCGATGTTGACCCCGTGACAAAAGGCAGAATTTTATCATTCTACCGTGCGATCGCAGCTCGAATTGAACAAGAAACAGGCTTATTATCCCAAGTAGTTATCGATTTGAGTCATGAAGGTTTCGGCTGGGTACTTGTATTTTCTGGTCGTCTGTTACTAGTTGCCAGAACCTTACGCGATGCTCAACGCTTCGGCTTTGATTCCTTGGAGAAATTAACAGCCGAGGCAGACAAGCTAGTTGAAAAAGCGATCGATTTAGCTCAGCGTTATCCCGAAGTTGGCAAACTGTAAAAATAGAAAATCTCAAAGGATTTGTATGGTACAAGTCACCGAAACTACTGTTAACCCAGATATTAACGAGCTAAAAACTCAAATCAAAAAGCTTAACAGTAAAGCCGGACAAATGAAGATGGATCTGCACGATCTTGCAGAAGGTTTACCTACAAATTACAACCAACTTATGGATGTAGCAGGTCAAACCTATGAAATCTATCGACAGATTGATGAACTCAAGCAACAGCTAACAAAATTGGAGCGAGGGAAATGAGCAGAATAGCCCAATTTCAACAAATTGTCGATGCAGAACAATATTTTGAGTTTTTTGATTTGCCTTACGATGCTCAATTTGTGAATGTGAATCGCCTGCATATTTTGCAGAAGTTCTCTAACTATATCAAAGAGATCGATCGCACTTCCCCTGAGTTAGACGACGAGCAACGGCTGAGTCAATATCGCCATGCTCTCCAGCAAGCTTACGATGTTTTTCTTGCTTCCAAACCTGTCGAACAAAAGTTATTCAAGGTGTTTAACGAGAAGCCACAAAATGTAGTTTTGCTGACAGAAATTGGTGTAGATTGAGGAGAAAAACTGTGTTAGACCTCACCCCCATCGAATTAGAACGCTACCGTCGCCAAATTATGCTTCCTGGTTTTGGCGAGGAGGCACAGCAACGGTTGAAATCGTCAACAGTACTGGTGACAGGTGTAGGCGGGCTGGGTGGCACGGCGGCGCTTTACCTGGCGGTAGCAGGAGTTGGGCGGCTCATCCTGGTACGGGGTGGCGAACTGCGACTAGATGACATGAATCGCCAAATTCTCATGAGCGATGATTGGGTGGGCAAACCCAGAGTTCTCAAAGCGAAAACAACGCTAGAACAGATCAACCCAGATGTCCAAATCGATGCCCTTTGCGAGTATGTCACGCCAGAGAATGTTGACGATTTAGTACGAAATGCTGACGTTACCCTCGACTGCGCCCACAACTTCATCGAGCGAGATTTGTTAAATGCTGCTTGCGTGCGCTGGAAAAAGCCAATGGTGGAAGCAGCGATGAATGACATGGAGGCATACTTAACCACAATTATCCCCGATCGCACCCCTTGTTTATCTTGCATATTTCCAGAAAAGCCCGATTGGGATAAACGCGGTTTTGGCGTTTTGGGTGCGGTATCTGGAACCCTAGCCTGTTTGACTGCACTAGAAGCAATCAAGCTGATTACAGGGATCGGTAAACCGCTACTATCTCAACTGCTAACGATGGACTTGGGCAGTTTAGAGTTTGCCAAGCGTCGCCCCTACCACGATCCTAACTGTCCGGTTTGCGGTACTCCTGCTTTCTCGCACTATTCTACTTCGCGATTGCGCGATCGCCTCGATCCCCCAACCCCCTTAAAAAGGGGGCTAGTAGCACAATCTCCCCCTTGTTAAGGGGGATTAAGGGGGATCTTCAAGAGCTATACATCCTCACCGAGGGGCTAGTAGCACAATCTCCCCCTTGTTAAGGGGGATTAAGGGGGATCTTCATTCCTCATCCCCAACAACTAACTTAAGGAGATATTATGACCCTAACATTAACAGAAGTTGCAGAATTCCGGCTTCGTACCTTCCTGCAAGCCACTAGCAAAGAAGACAATTCCGCTCAAAAAGGCATTCGTGTTGCCGTTGAGGATGGCGGTTGTAGTGGCTACCAATATTCCTTAAACATTGCCAGCACGCCACGGGTAGACGACATAGTAGTAGAGCAAGGCAAACTACGCATCTACATTGACTCACAAAGCGCTCCGTTATTGGAAGGAGTTGTCATCGATTTTGTCGATAGCTTGCTAGAAAGCGGATTTAAGTTTAGCAATCCCAATGCTACTGATACCTGTGGCTGTGGAAAATCGTTTCAAGCAGGCGATTGTACTCCCGCTGGCGTGCCGTGTAGCTGATAACTTAATTTATTTTGGAGGACACGACGATGACGACTTATCAAGTACATTTAATCAATAAAAAGAGATCGCTCAACATCACCATCCCTGTTGAGGAATCTACTACGATTCTAGATGCCGCAGAAGAACAAGGACTAGAGTTACCCTTTTCCTGCCAATCTGGTTCTTGCTCTAGTTGCGTTGGCAAAGTGGTTGAAGGCGAAATCGATCAGTCAGATCAGGTATTTTTAGATGACGAACAAGTTGCTAAAGGGTTTGTGCTTCTCTGTGTCGCCTATCCTCGCTCTGACTGCACGATCCGCACACACCAAGAAGCCTATTTAGTCTGAGTACCCGCGATATGTTTACTGACTTTACCATTTTTGGCTCCTCGCTCAGTTTGCTCCAACCTGGAGAACAGGGAGTAGTTAATAGAGTCGAGAGTGCAGACGGGGCTACAGTACAGAAACTCAGAGCAATGGGCATTGTACCTGGAGTCACCATTATTCTACAACAGCGATCGCCTGCCTACACGATCGCAGTAGGAGGCGATCGCCTGATTCTCAACCAAAAATCTGCCGATGCAATATACGTGCGGTTGACGGCGCGATCGATCTCTGCACCCATTCAAGCTGTTGGTACGACCAGATTTTTAACTGCTCTATTCCGGCGGTTGAGAAAAAACACTCGGCGAATAGAATTCGCGGCTACACAGTCGAAGTCTGCCGGCGCGGACTGAATATACTAAGGAGAGAAGACACTATGGCAACACTTACTGGTTTGACTTTTGGGGGTAAAAGCTGGACACCCCAATTCGTGCAAGAAATTAACCAAGATAAATGTATTGGCTGCGGTAGATGTTTTAAAGCGTGCGGTCGGAACGTGCTACTACTGCAAGCACTGAACGAAGACGGGGAAATTGTGGAAGATGAGGAGGCTGAGGAAATCGAGCGCAAAGTCATGTCTATCGTTCATCCAGAATACTGTATTGGCTGTCAGGCTTGCGCTAGGGTTTGTCCCAAAAATTGTTACACTCATAGCTCGTTGGAACAAAATTAGACATAGCAATTTGGTTATTGGTCATTGGTCATTGGTAGTTGGTAGTTGGTAGTTGGTAGTTAGTGAATCCTCCTCTGCCCCTCTGCTCCTCTGCCCCTCTGCCCCTCTGCTCCTCTGCCCCTCTGCTCCCTGAATTATGCCTATGAACGACCAACTAGAAAGCCAGGTTTTTGAACGAAATTGGTCTGCTTACTACCAAGCAGTAGAAGGTCGTCCGCCGCGAGAAACACTGCTGTCAGCCTTGACAAGGTTTGAGGCATTATCTGAAGGGTTGCAACAATTTGCGGTGGATTTGGGCTGCGGAGATGGACGAGACACTGTGGAACTGCTGAAGCGGGGTTGGCGGGTACTAGGGATTGATGGTGCAGCAGAAGCGATCGCCCGCCTGCAAAATCGTCCTGACGTGGATCTCCATCGCCTGGAAACTTTGGTGATGCGCTTTGAAGATCTGGTATTGCCAGAATCAGTAGATCTAATCAATGCCAGTTTTTGTCTACCATTTTGTCCGCCGGAACATTTTCCTAGCTTGTGGAACAAAATTATCGCAGCATTGAGGGTTGGGGGACGTTTCTGCGGTCAATTATTTGGCGATCGCGACTCTTGGGCAATTTACCCTAATATGAGCCATCATACCCGCGCCCAGGTGGAAGAATTGCTGCAACCCTTCAAAGTTGAATGGTTTCAAGAAGAAGAACACCCAGGCAAGACTGCTTTAGGCGAACAAAAGTACTGGCATATTTATCATATTGTTGCTTGTAAATAGCGACTGACCGATCGACTAATCAACTGCAACCATAACGTCTGACGATTTAACGACAGCGTAAGCCTCTTTGCCCTCCGCAAGTCCCAAGCTTTCAGCCGAGGATTTTGTAATAATTGCAACTATTTCCACCCCAGGTGCAAGTTCTAACGTGACTTCACTATTAACGGCTCCTGGTACAATTTTTTTGACAGTTGCTTTCAAGGTATTGCGGGCGCTAATCTTCATTTGTCGATCTTTTGTATGTGTTTTGTTGGCTCGATTTTCTATCTATTTATGCTCGTTAAACTGTAAATTTAAATACTTTTTGCTATCGAGCGATCGCCTCATCATCTCCTTTAAGAGTTAGAGGTTCCTGCATATTTACTAATTATAAGTATATGCTTATCCAATCTATTTGAAAACCAGATTTACTGTAGATCTGCTATAAATTTTAGTTATTGATGGCGAATAAAATAAATATTGAAGCAGAGGTTCTATGAAAAGAAGAAACTTTTTTGCCTTTATTTGTGGAGTTGCGATCGCGCTCATTTTAGCAACTATGTTAAACTGGCTTAATCCATCTCCTGTAGTTGCACAAGCAAATGCAACTTTGCTCGTATCTGCTGCTGCTAGTCTACAAGATGCCTTAAAAGAAGTTCAACCAATTTTTCAACAAGCTCAGCCGCAGCTCAAAGTTAATTATAATTTTGGTGCGTCTGGTGCATTGCAACAGCAAATAGAACAAGGTGCGCCAGCAGATATATTTTTTTCTGCCGCTACAAAGCAAATGAATGCTTTGCAGGATAAAAATTTGATTCTTCCCGATACCCGTCGTGATTTGTTAACTAATCGCCTTGTCTTAATTGTGTCAAATACTTCTAGTTTGAAGATCGGCGATTTCAAGCAACTAACAGACACTAATATAAAGCGAATTGCTGTAGGCGAATTTCGCAGCGTACCAGTAGGACAATATTCTGAGGAACTCTTCAAGAAATTAGATATTTTAGAGCAAGTGAAATCTAAATTAGTATTTGGTAACAATGTCCGTAACGTACTATCTGCTGTGGAAAGTGGCAATGCTGATGCTGGTATTGTTTATACCACAGATGCCAAGTTATCAGATAAAGTTCGAGTAATAGCTACGGCATCGGACAATTTACATTCACCGATCGTTTATCCTATAGCAATTATCGGTAATAGTAAAAATCCTGATGCTGCTAAAGAATATATTCGGTTTTTAACTGATAAGCAAGCGAGAGCGATATTTGAAAAATACGGGTTTGGGATAGCTCAATAGAGGTGCGATCGCAATGTTAATTGATTTTTCCCCGTTATGGATTTCTTTAAAAACGGCTTTATTTGCCACATCAATTACTTTTTTACTCGGCATTGCGGCTGCTTACTGGATGTTAGGATATCGGGGAAAATGGAAGTCGCTATTTGAGGGAATTTTTATCTCACCCTTAATTTTACCACCAACGGTAGTAGGATTTCTATTACTATTGCTATTTGGTAAAAATGGGGCTTTAGGAAAATTCCTAGAACCACTCAATATTAGTGTTGTTTTTACTTGGTATGCTGCTGTAATTACAGCTACAGTAGTGTCTTTTCCATTAATGTACAAAACAGCACTGGGAGCCTTTGAACAAATAGATCCGAATCTTCAAAGAGCAGCTAGAACCCTCGGTGCATCTGAATTTACAGTATTTTGGCGAGTAAATTTGCCCTTAGCATTACCTGGAATTTCAGCAGGAACTACTCTAGCTTTTGCCCGTGCTTTAGGTGAATTTGGCGCAACATTAATGTTAGCTGGCAACATTCCAGGCGAAACTCAAACGCTGCCAATGGCAATTTATTTTGCCGTAGAAGCGGGAGCAATGAATGAAGCCTGGTTGTGGTCGTCAATCATTTTAGCAATTTCTCTATCGGCGATCGCCGCTGCCAATTTTTGGCAAGAATCGAGAATAGGGGTGAGGAGTAAGGAGCGAGGAGTGAGGGAAAGAGGAAGAATTTCTAACCACCAATTACCAATTATCAATTACCAATTACAAATTACTAATTCTAAACTAATTGTAGACATTCAAAAGCAATTAGGTAATTTTCAGTTAAACGTGTCATTTAATGCTGGCGATCGCCAAACTTTAGGAATGCTGGGGGCTTCTGGTGCTGGCAAAAGTATGATTTTACAGTGTATTGCTGACATAGAAACACCAACAAAGGGACGTATTGTATTAAACGGAAGAGTGCTATTTGATTCGGAACGCCGAATTAACATTCCCGCACGCGATCGCCGTGTTGCTTTCTTGTTCCAAAATTATGCTTTGTTTCCTCATCTGACGGTAACTCAAAATATTGCTTTTGGCTTACCAAAGGGTATGTCTAAAACGAAAAATAAACAACAGATAGAAGCACAACTAGCAGCAGTGCAATTACAAGGACTAGAAAACCGATATCCTCACCAACTTTCAGGCGGACAACAGCAACGGGTAGCATTAGCAAGAGCTTTGGCGACTCAACCAGAAGCGCTATTATTAGATGAACCTTTTTCTGCACTAGATACACACTTACGCAGTCAACTAGAAAAGCAATTAATCTCAACTCTCTCGACTTATCCAGGTATCACTTTATTTGTGACGCACAATTTAGAAGAAGCTTACCGAGTTTGCAGTAATCTATTAGTATTGGAAAAAGGTCAGGCGATCGCTTCTGGTTCCAAACAGGCAATTTTTGAGCGACCAAATACTTTTAGTATTGCTCAACTGACGGGTTGCAAAAACTTTTCTCGCGCTCGAATTAGTAGCGGCTCTGGTGAAGTAGAAGCACTCGATTGGGGAGTAAAACTACAAGTTATCGAACCAATTCCAGCAAAACTAAATTATTTAGGAATTCGCGCTCATCAACTCATTTTCACCAACAATCCTAACTCTGAAAATACATTTCCTTGCTGGTTAGTGCAAACAGGAGAAACACCACACCGAATGACGCTGTATCTCAAACTAGGCGATTGTCCGTTACATTCTCAGGATTATCACCTGCAAGCCGAGGTTTTCAAGGAAAAATGGGCAGATCTCAAAGATTGCCCTTTCCCTTGGTACGTGCGTCTAGATCCCTGGCGGCTGATTTTAATGCAAGAGTAGCGGCATTTGCGATCGTCTTGCTAACTCCCTAGCTAACTCCCTGCATGACGCTCCAAAATCAACACTTTTGCAACATGTTCTGGTAAATCTGTCAGCTCTATTTCTCCCTCTACAGTACGGCTAGGAGAGCTAAAGGTATAGTTAGGGTCGCACTCTTTAGTATCGTAGACTTGAACGTGCCACTTATCTGGTAATCCTTCAACACCAATTTCAACAACATACCAGCTCTCGCCAACGAAGCGAGCAGAGAGGAT
>NZ_JBOFLP010000315.1:0-10989 GCF_051657925.1 Chroococcidiopsis sp. | reverse complement strand
ACCACACGCAGGTTACCGCGTTTTTTGACCACGCGACAGGCGGTCGTATTGCCAGCACGCTCGAATTCTAGGTCGAGTAAGGTAGGACCGACACGTAGATTGTGTATGGATAGGCGATTGATGGAGTCTGGTAAAGCTGGATCGATGATTCGCAAGCAATTATTTGGGGCATCAGGTACGAGATTGATAATTGTTTGCAATAACTGAAAAATGGTTCCCGTTGCCCAAGCTTGGGGAGAACAAGCCACGGGATACTGGACGGGAGCGCGATCGCCATTGCGTTCGTAGCCGCAGAATAGTTCTGGTGGACGCTGGTAGGGTTGCTGAAGTGTCATATCGAATAACCCTTGAAATACATCTAAAGCTTGATCGACTAGTCCGAGCGATCGCAGTCCTAGCACGATCAGAGAATTATCGTGAGGCCAGACCGAACCAAGATGGTAGCCCATCGGATTATACGCAGGGGATAAACTGCTTAAAGTGCGAATTCCCCAACCGTTAAACATATCTGGCGCTCGGAGCCGTTCGGCAACGCTGTAGGCTTTTTCGGGTGTAAAAATGCCTAGATGCAAACAATGCCCGGGATTGGAGGTAATACTATCGACTGGTTTGCCTTCTCCATCCAACGCCAAAGCACAAAAATCCTGGTCGGACAGCCAAAAATCGCGATTAAATCGAACTTTCAGCTCTCTGGCTTCATCCTGCCACTTTTCGGCAAGATCGAACCGCTGTTTCAGGCGAGCAATTTCTGCCAGACGAACTTTTGCTGCGTATACGTAAGCCTGCACTTCGCACAGCGCGATCGCTCCTGTTGCTAGTTCTCCCTGACGATTCACTATACAATCGCCAGAATCCTTCCAACCTTGATTGGCTAAACCTCCGCGTGACTTGCGGAAGTAGGATAAATATCCCGTTGGCTTGAGGCGGCGATCGATCCAATCTATTGCTGCTAAAGCATTTGACCACAAACGATCTAGGGTTTCTAAGTCGTGAGTCCAGGCAAAGTATTCGGCATAGAGCATTAACCACAGAGGGGTAGCATCGATCGTACCGTAATAAGGTGTATGGGGAATTTCCTGACAACGTGCCAGTTCTCCCATGCGGATTTCATGTAGAATTTTGCCTGGTTCTTCTTCCCGCCATTCGTCCTCAGTTTTGCCTTGATAAGCTGCGAGTAGAATTAGAGTTTCGCGGGCGATCGTCGGATTTAACATTAAAGTCTGAGCAGCCGCGATCAGTGAATCTCGTCCGAATAGAGTAGAAAACCAAGGTACGCCAGCAGAAACAGTTTTATACTTGCCAAAAGATTGCCGTAGCAAATACATGTCTTGCTCGGCTCGCTCGACGACATGATTGAAATCAGCTTTATCAGAGCGAATTTGCGTGCTTTGCTGACACCAGTGCTGTTCCTCTGAGTCTTCTGCTGCTCTTGCTTGGACTAATGTATTGGGAGCGTGAACGGTAGAAGCCGAGCGATCGTCAATTACCATCGACAACCGATAACCGAGTTTTTTGGTTTCGTGCGAAGCTAGTTCTAGCTGCCACACTGCCGTATAACCTTTAAATAAGTCAGGCTGAGTATGTTGGAACTGCAGCCGCGATTCCATGATGGAATTATCTAAACCCTGATAAGCAAGGGTGAGTGTTTCTGGACAGTGGTAATTGGTAATTGGTAATTGGTAATTGGTAATTGCTCCCTTGTCTTCCTTGTCCTCCTTGTCTCCTCTCTCTTTCTGTCTTCCATCTACTGCGGCAAGCCGTAGCAATTTACCGCGCTTTTCTCGATTGAAGCCGCGAATTTCAAATAAATCGACAAAATCGGCATCAAAACTCAGGCTAATAGAAACGCTGACGGCACTCGTGCTGTAGTTGGAAATTTCTATTTCTTCAAATAGTGCTCCATTCAAAACCAGTTCGCGACGAATGCCTAGAGTATCGGCTTTTAAGCGATTTTCTATTGTGGGATTGGTACATAAGACAGAAACAGAAAATCCTTTATCAGCAGTACCGCTGAGTAAGACGGGCGATCGCCCCTCAATCTGTAATTCCAAGCGGCTCAGAAAGCGAGTATCGTGGCAAAACAAACCCATACTAGTCGCACTGTCATCCGTATAACAGCCGCCAGCAATATTTCCCAACGTATCTGTTACCAAAAACAAATCGTCGTCTTTAATCGTCAAAGTTGGCTGCGGTCTTTCGCTCAACACGCAGGGCCATTCTGGAATTGGCAGTTGTTCTGCGGGGACGAAGACTCTACCATTCATTTCTAATCTTTCCGGAGTCGCTATCGTATCCAATGTCATACTAAAAGCTTTGTGCTGTCAGAGGTGGGTGATCCAGTTTTATTATTATCAACCTTCTTAGTAGAGCCTGCGATCGCAATTTTTTTATTGGCTTTATTACCTTCAGCAACAACTTTTTCTCTATGACTTTTGCGCTTAAAGTTGCAGCTTATATCTGTAATTTCTATAAGCGTCAGCAATAATAAATTACACTAATTCGAATAGTATAAACTATTGTAAACAGATTTTAAATAGAAATACAACTCATTAAAGATGTTTGCTATAAAGTTAAAAAATCTTAGCTTTCAATACAGGGGTCAACTCATAAAGTAACAAAGGCAAACAGCTATCAATTGTCAGAAGCACGGATCGTAAACTCCTGACTGCTGTACGCGCGAGTTTAGCAAATAGATTGGCAAGCTTTAGCTAGAAATTTGCGATCGAAACCCGCCCTTACGATAACTGACAACTGACTTGGGGTACGGGCGGGTCGATCCGAAGAACTATTTGTTCTGGTACGGGTATGCCCAAAAAAATCGCCCTACAAAGTTTGAATTTTGAATTTTAACTTTTCCCCTACCCCTTCCAAGTTTGATACGCCTTTTCATATGCGCTCGTCATCGCTTGGACGCTAAAGCGATCGATCGCATAGTCGCGACATGTTTGGCGATCTATTTTCATAGCATCGGGAATCACATCCACCATTTGTTCTAGAGAATGACAAACAAAACCTGTTTTACCATGAGCAATCACTTCTGGTACGGAACCCAAACCCATGCCAACTACAGGTGTGCCTGTTGCCATTGACTCAATCATGACTAGACCAAACGGTTCTCGCCAGGTAATCGGAAACAAAGTTACTGTAGCTCCACCCAAAAGCTGAGCCTTCTCTTCATGAGAGACTTCCCCAAGGTACTGAATTTGCTCACCGTCAATTAATGGCTCGACGCGATCGCGAAAATATTCTCGATCCACCGGATCGACTTTGCCAGCCATTTTTAATGGTAAACCAGCAGCGCGGGCTATTTTCATCGCTTCAATCGGACCTTTTTCAGGAGATATGCGACCGACGAAAGCCAGATAAGCTGGTTGACTAGGTTGAGCCTGAAACGGATAGATCGAGGTATCAATACCGTTATAGATAGTCTGAATGTAATTTAATCCTAGACGAGGTTCTCGTTGCGCTTCGCTAATACTGATGTATGGTTGCCAAGCAAAACGCCGAAACATCTTTTCATTATCAGGAGTAAAAATCCCGTGAGTTGTATGTACTGTAGGCGTTTTAGCAAAACCAGTGTAAGGCAAGGCAGCGCAGCCAACATGGGAATGAATAATATCAAAACGATCGGCGTTGTTAAAAACCTCGAACAGCATCATTTGCTCGTAAAGTCCTGGTTCCTTGACACTGGGATCGAGACGTAATGCTTTATTGTGGACTGACTTGAGCTGAGCTGTAGTAATCGAGTCACCAGAAGCAAACAGCGTGACTTCATGACCGCGCCGAACTAATTCGTCAGTCAGTAAACTAACGATTAATTCAATACCACCGTAGCGAAAGGGTGGGACTCGTTCCCACAGAGGAGCAATCTGAGCGATTTTCATTTTTTCTTGCAATTGAGCAGTAACTACGAATCGATCCGAAGAATGCTGCCAAAGGAAATTGGCAGCCTTCTAACTTGCAAACGACAGAGATTTCTCTCGCCGCTTAATAAGTTTTAATAAAAGGCACAAACTTGCCTAGATGCAACCCTCTATAGGTTTATATACTTAGAATTTTTAGTTCTAAAGATTAACTTATACTATTTTTGCTTGACTTTTACAACATCTATCTATCTAAGGATATTGTTGTTAGTTGATAGTAAACGCTACGCTACACTGCGTGAAGACGGTTGACAGTTATCAGTGAAGAATGGGGTGTAGGGTGTGGGGTGTGGGGTGTGGGGTGTGGGGTGTGGGGTGTGGGGTGTAAAGATTTTAAATTTCTTTCTCCGCGACTCTCCCTCAGCTCCCCCAGCTTCCTCAGCTGGGCGACTCTCCCTCAGCCCCCCCAGCTTCCCCAGATCTCTTCTCCCCTGCCCCTCTGCCCCTCTGCTCGTGCGCTCCCTACTCCCTGTTCCCTGCTTCCTAATAACTGACTACTAGCTCCTAGTCCCCAGTATCGGTAGGATGGTTGATAGAGAACCCTCGATGCAAGCAAGCAGCGATCGCGCTTCCTAGTTCTCCTGGCAGGATGGTACGCAGGTGACGCGATCGACAAACACAGTCATGAGCAATTTGACTTCTGTGCTAAGCGATCTGCTAGTAGCAGTACCCCAACTGCGACCCCAAGTTTATTTCAAAGCTTCTTTAACGGCTTTGTCCCATGCGATGGAAGACCAAGTGCTTGCTTCGACTTCAGACCAACCGTTGCTGATTGCTAGCTTTCAGCGGGAACGCTTCTATCGTCAAGAAGCCCACCGCTACAAGCGAATCGCTCGGCAAACGAATCAAGTCTACGTACTAGCAGCACCGGAGACAGATTTTACCAATGCTTCCGAATACTACGAAACGATCGCCTTCGATCCAACGGAATCATTAGGTCAAGAATGGCATCTCGTCGTGATTGGGCAAAGCTATAGCACTTGCCTAATTTGCCGCGAACGCCCAAGCATAGTCCAGATTAAACCCTCACCTCATTTGCCAGCGGTGGATATGGACCCCACCCGCCAGTTTGAAGGCATCTGGACTTCCGAGCGACAAATTAGCTGTATCGCAGCCGAGCTGTTACTTCAACGCATTTTACATTACAGACCAGAATTAGCCGCTAAAATCGAACTCGCGCGCGATCGCTTCGGTATATTTCCACAAAGGCGATCGTCAGCGAAAAAGTCTAAAACTGCTGCTCCCATTGCTTTGCCCTCGCTAGATCCTGCGGCGATCGATACCAATCCTTTCGTCCAGAGATTAGTAACGTACCTGCAAGCCGGACAGTACAAATTACTCAAAGCCTACCGCTCGATTGCTGCCCAAGAACGGAAAGAACGCCTGATCAACTCCATCACCACCGCAATTCGACGGGGTAGCGCCACCGGACTACCGTTACATCCCCAAGAAATTTTGAAAGTTGCAGTCCGCGAATTAGGAATTGCCCTGGCTGCTTGCCGTTGCTTGATTTATCGCGCCCAAGCTAACGATGATAGGGTGGCGATCGCCCACGAATATTTACAACCTGGCGTTTCCTCGGTGGTAGGAAAAGTCATGCCTTTACAAAAAAATCCCTTGTTTCAAGAGATGCTCTGCCAGCAAGGATCGATCTGTATTGTCGATACCCAAACTGACTCCCGCGTCACTGATTCACCGCTGCTACAACAGCTCGTACAACAGCTGGATATTCGTTCTTGGTTGTTAATGCCAGTGTTGTACCAAGGTAAGTTATTGGGAATAGTCGAATCTCATTATTGTGGTTCCCAACCACACCAGTGGACGGCAGATGAAACTTCTTTAGTAGAAGCGATCGCCACTCAGGTAGGCGCAGCATTGATTCAAGCCGAAGCTTACGCAAATCTAGAAGACCTCAACCAGCAATTAGAGGCGCTCGATCGCACCCGCAGCAACCTGATCGCGATTACTGGACACGAACTGCGTACCCCCCTCTCGACGATCCAAGTTTGTTTGGAAAGCCTTGCCACCGAGCCAGATATGCCCTTGGAATTGCGGCAAGTCATGCTCAGCACTGCTCTTACCGACTCCGAGCGGATGCGCAAATTAGTCCAAGATTTTCTCACCCTCTCCAACTTAGAAAGCGGACGGGTAGAATGGCATCCTGAAACTTTACCCTTAGATGAGTGCGTCGAGCTTGCCCTCAGCCGCGTCTGCACCCGTTCTAACCCAGAAGATTTACCGCAGATCGTCAGCACAATTCCAGTCCAACTTCCTCTGATTCGGGTTGATGGAGACTGGTTGGTAGAGTTAATCGCTAAACTGTTGGATAACGCCTGCAAGTTTACGCCTCCCACAGGACAGATCGCGATCGCAGCGCGTACCAATGGTGGCACAACGCTAGAGGTTACCATTTCCGATACCGGACGCGGTATTGAACCCAATCGGCTCGAAATTGTTTTCGATCGCTTCTACCAAGAAGAAGGCGCGCTCCGCCGCACCGCAGGAGGCACGGGGTTAGGCTTAGCAATTTGTCGTCAAATTGTCAATAGCTGGAACGGGAAAATCTGGGCAGAATCAGCAGGAAAAGACAAAGGGAGTACGTTTCACTTCACAGTTCCGACTGTGGAATAGTCATTGGTCACTGGTCATTGGTCACTGGTCACTGATAACTGCTCGTGCGCTCCCTGCTCCCTGCTCCCTGCTCCCTGACAAACTGTTACAGTTCCTTACATACTGGCTAAATAGACGCTATCTCAGTGATAGGATGCCCTAAAAACCTTGAGAGAGAAATCTATGGCAGAAACACTTGAGGGACAAACACCTATATTTGGTGGCGGCACTGGTGGCTTGCTGACCAAAGCAGAAAGAGAAGAAAAATACGTTATCACTTGGACTAGCCCCAAGGAGCAAGTTTTTGAAATGCCTACAGGTGGTTCAGCCATCATGCGGCAGGGCAAAAATAAGCTAGAAATTGCTCGCAAAGAGTATGGTATCGCTTTAGGCGGGCAACAACTGCGGGCGAAATTCAAAATTAACGACTACAAAATCTATCGAGTTTATCCTAACGGGGAAACTCAAATGATTCATCCAGCTGATGGTGTCTTCCCAGAAAAAGTCAACCAAGGTCGTCCAAAAGTACGTTACGTCGATCGCAACATTGGCAGCAACCCCAGCCCAGCCAAGTTGAAGTTCAGCGGCGTACAGCCATACGACGCACCCTAATCGGGGCTAGGGACTGGAGACTAGGGGCTAGGGATATTACGATTTCTAGTTTTTAGTTTCTAGTCTCTGTTTTTTGTTGATAAAAAAGGCAATAACATAAAACTTTCTGAGTGGGGTGGGCAATGCCCACCCTACATTTACTTCTGGCTTACGACTTACGACTTACAATCATGGTCTTCCCCGATTTTGCTCAATTTCAGCAGTTAGCGACACAAGGTAACTTCATTCCGGTTTACCAAGAATGGGTAGCGGATTTAGATACACCTGTATCTGCTTGGTATAAGGTGTGTGCGGGACAGCCTTATAGCTTTTTGTTGGAATCGGTCGAAGGCGGCGAAAATATTGGGCGCTATAGCTTCTTGGGGTGCGATCCGCTATGGACTTTAGCGGCAAAAGGCGATCGCACGATTCAAACTTATCGCGACGGTACGCAAGTCACGATTGAGGGCGATCCATTTGCTGCCCTAGCATCGTGTTTAGAACCTTATCATCCGGTGAAATTACCTCAACTTCCCCCTGGTATTGGCGGTTTGTTTGGGTTCTGGGGATACGAATTGATCCGTTGGATAGAACCTAGGGTTCCAGTTTATCCAGCAACAGAAAGCGACCTACCGGATGGCTTGTGGATGCAAATAGACCAATTACTCATTTTCGATCAAGTCAAGCGCAAAATCTGGGCGATCGCCTATGCCGACGTACGTGACAATGCCGATCTCCAGCAAGCATATCAACAAGCAGGCGATCGCGTGCGTCAAATGGTCGAGAAACTCCAACTCCCTCTTTCCCATCGGGATACGGTTTTAGAATGGCAATCGCCAGAAGAGGTAAGAAAGCAAGACGACCCCCGACTCCCGACTCCCGACTCCCGACTCCCCTTAAATTACACGAGTAACATTACCAAGGAACAATTCTGTGCCAATGTCGATCGGGCAAAGGCATACATTAAAGCTGGCGATATTTTTCAAGTCGTCCTCTCCCAACGCCTTACGACAACCTACGAGGGAGATCCGTTTGCTTTATATCGTTCTCTGCGGCTGATTAACCCCTCGCCTTATATGGCTTATTTCCACTTCCAAGACTGGCAAATTATCGGTTCTAGTCCTGAAGTGATGGTGAAAGCAGAACGAGATCCAAATGGGACAATGGTGGCGACTTTGCGCCCGATTGCGGGGACTCGTCCGAGGGGAAAAACACCCCAGGAAGATGCAGCCTTTGCCGCAGATTTATTGCAAGACCCGAAGGAGATTGCCGAACACGTCATGTTGGTTGACTTGGGACGTAACGATTTGGGGCGGGCGTGTAAAAGCGGTACGGTGAAAGTTGATGAATTAATGGTCATCGAGCGCTATTCCCACGTCATGCACATTGTTAGCAATGTCGTAGGAGAACTCGCGCCAGATAAGAAAGCATGGGATTTGCTCAAAGCTTGTTTTCCGGCTGGTACGGTCAGCGGTGCGCCAAAAATTCGGGCAATGGAAATTATTCACGAACTAGAAACGTGCCGTCGTGGGGTTTATTCTGGGGTCTATGGTTATTACGACTTTGAAGGGCAGTTAAATAGCGCGATCGCCATCCGTACTATAATCGTCCGCGATTGCACCGCTAGCGTCCAAGCTGGTGCTGGTATAGTAGCCGACTCTGACCCAGACAAAGAATATGAAGAAACTCTCAATAAAGCTAGGGGTCTTTTAGTCGCTATTCGTTGCTTGGAAAAAAATTAAATTTGTGTTCTAGAGACGCTGCCAAGAGTTTGAGGTTTTGCTAGTATTGCTCAGTCCTCTAGCAGTTGAATTTCATGTCAGAGACACCGAGTCCACGCGCGATCGTCGAAAGTTTATTTCCCCATCTTCAAGTAGCAGCAGCCTACGCGGATCGGATTCAATCTGAGATTGCCGCACTCCCTGCAAAAGGAGAAGGAGATAATTTCTTTGCTGCGGCTTTGACCGATGCAGATCTGGCGATTCAGAATTTAGTGGAAGTGGCACTTTTGGCAAACTTTCCTGACATCCGCTTTTACGGCGAAGAATACGAACAATCGCGCAATACAAAATATTTTCGCGCGATCGATCTTGGTGGTGACGGTGACTATCTCGTGACGCTAGACCCAATAGACGGGACTCAGTTCTACCTCGACGGACATGCAAATTATCAAATTATTCTCAGCATTCTTAATTGGGACGATTTTGAAGCAGTCATAGCCATCTCTCCTGCCCAAAATACCTACTACTACGCGCTACGTGGCGAAGGCGCTTTCCAAGGAACTTTGACACAGGATTTAGCAGCCTGTAAACCATTACGAGTCGAGCAGCCAAAACCAACTATTCTCTTAGGATGGGGGATGAGTGCGCTTCAATCGAGATTAAAACAACAGGACTACGAAGTCATAGATATAGCCACTGCCTACTCGCGGGAAATTCAAGTTCCTAACCTCAACGGTATTTTAACTGGTGAAATAGCTGGAGCAGCGATCGCCTCTGGTAAATTCATCGATGGTGCTGCACTCGCTTTTCTTGCCAGAGAAGCTGGCTGCATTGTCACTACTCATCATGGTTCTGTTCCTCCTCCCTTACACACCTGTAAGGACTACAGCTTACCAGGACTCATAGTTGCTGCATCAGAATCGGTACACCAGCACTTATTAGCAGCAGTGCAAAGTTTGGCAGAGTAAGCATTCGATCTCATTCTCCTATCAAGATTTAAAATATTTTTTGCTTAACTTACTCATGAATCTTTGCAAATTTAACTGGGCGATCCTCATCGGTGTCAAATCTCGAATTGGATGAACGTAAGACGATCGCTTGTCAAAAAAGTTATTAATATCTTGCAAAATCACCTGTAGGCGTTTCCAAATATTCTCAGTACGATATTCAGCCAAAATAGTCTCAGACAGAAAAGGTAATTGAGGACGTTCTAGAACTTGGAGAATCCGCTGCAAGTCAAATTCCCGCGCATATCCAGCAATTTTATAACAGTTAAAACCAGGATCTAAGTAATCGGATAAACCACCATTTACACTGGAAAAAACTTGACAACCACATGCCATCGCTTCTAGAGGTTGTAATCCAAAACCTTCAGTTACACCCTGTTGCGCCCAATATTCTGCTGAGTCATATAGGTAAACTTTAGCCCGATTAAATAGTGCTGCTATATCTTCAACATAAGAATTCACGACAACTACACGACAGCTTTGTTCTAAAGCGGGAATTAATTCTTGGATGAGATATTGAGAGGATTTTCGTGCTTGAACTAAAACGTCTATATCGCGCTGGCGATTAAAATTTTGAAACTCATCGCTAATTTGGTTGGGCAAATAATAAATTAGTGAATGTGGCGATCGCTGTCCCCAATACCCCATCGTATGACGACTGACGGTAATAATTGGAATATTGGCTGAAAGCCTAAATCCATAATTCGTACTATGGGCGTGGTAGATTGCATGATATTGTTTGAGCTGGTTAGCAAGTTTGGCGACATCAAATCCCCAACTTAATACAAATATGGCATCATCTGCATTCAAATTACTTTGCAATAGATCTTGTAAGAACAGCGTATCCTTTTCTCGCTGACGATATGTTACGGCTTCTGCATCACAAATCTGTTTTGCCAGATTTAGAGTTTTTAACTCCGCCCACAGCCCACCACAGGCAAACTTCCCACCCGTTCCCGGTACTAAGAAATACAGTTTTCTCATGCGATCGCCTCATATTCTGCCTGTAAGTTAGCTCATCCAAACCAAATTCAACCTCATTCATACTCATCTGAGGCAAGCTATGTTTACATTTCTCAACTTAAAAGGGCTTTAACTGATAGACAACAATCTTTTATCCTGAAGTAGTATAAGTGT
>NZ_JBOFLP010000314.1:0-4056 GCF_051657925.1 Chroococcidiopsis sp. | reverse complement strand
CGTCAAGACGGATGCCGCCTCGCCACGACCGCTCACCTTTGTTTTTAATGGTGGACCTGGAGCTGCTTCTGCTTATTTGCACATGGGAGCATTAGGTCCCAAACGCCTCCAGTTTGGCGATCGCGGGAGTTTGCCCAAGCCACCCGTGCGAGTGGTAGAAAATACTGAAAGTTGGTTAAGCTTTACAGATTTAGTCTTTATCGATCCGATCGGTACGGGTTTCAGCCGTGTTTTGCCACAAGAGAAAGAAACTCTAGAGAAGAGCGAGAAATCTAATTTAAACGAGCAAGATGCATCCAAAGAAACTCAATTTTGGGGAGTCGAGCGAGACTTGAAGGCGATCGGCGAGTTTATCGTGCGGTTTCTGTCGCGCCACCACCGCTGGCTGTCTCCCATCTTCATTGCAGGCGAGAGTTATGGCGGTTTTCGCGTGGCTAAGCTAGCTCGCAAACTGCAACAAGAATTCGGTGTTGGTCTTTCTGGGGCAATTTTGATCTCTCCAGCTTTAGAGTTTAGTTTGTTAGAAGCAAACGATTACAATCTCACGACTTGGGCAACGGTATTGCCCTCGCTAGCCGCCGCCGCCGCGCATCACGATCGCGCTCGATGGGCGGGGCAACCAGGGGATTTATCAGCTCATATGGCTGCTGCCGAACAATTTGCCCGTAAAAGCTTGATTCCAATGCTAGCGATGGGAGAAGCATTGACTGCGGATGAGCGTCAGCCAATTTACGAGCAGTTGGCTGGATTAATTGGATTACCCCCTTCAGTAGTCGAAAGACTGGGGGGACGAATTAGAATCGAAGTCTTTGCTAGGGAACTGCTGCGCGATCGGGGGCTAATTGTGGGGTTGTACGATGCTTCAATTACGGCGATCGATCCTTTTCCCGATCGCATGACCTACGAAGGCACTGACCCAACATTAGATGGCTTAGATCTACTGTTTACGGGAGCAATTAACAGTCATTTGCGGCAGACTTTAGATGTTGAAACTGACTTAACCTACCACCTGCTGAATTTGGAAACGCTCAAAGCTTGGCAATTTGATTTCAAAGGCGACTGGAAACAAGGATTTCAAGGATCGGTGGACGACCTGCGGGTGGGAATGACACTAAATCCATATATGCAGGTGTCGATCTCGCATGGAATATTTGACTTGGTCACGCCTTATTTTGCCTCCAACCATCTTGCCAGTCAGATGAAACTCAATCCTGAAATTCGCCAAAATCTGACGTTGAAACATTATCCAGGTGGGCATATGTTTTATACCTGGGCTGAATCACGCCAGCAATGGTTTGCCCAAATGCAAGCGTTCTATCGCCATGCTACAGCATAAATAATTGCTAACCAGAGGTAGAACTGACGTGGCGATGAAGTTAATGACTCAGACGACATCCTCCCTTACTAAAAAGTGCTTGATTGGCGTAAGATTCCAGGGATATTTATATTTCTAGTTTTGCTTTTTGATGCAAGAAGCTAAGTTGTTTTATCTTCTCAAAACGCTGGAGCAACTCTTCTTTAGTAGAAGCACTTATTGGTGCAGATATGGATCTATAAGTTGTAATGCCATCATTAACTTCTGGTATCCTGACACTAACTCTGGGCGCTCTCCAGCCTTTAATTGAAAATGGATAGCTGTAAGCCTGTCGCAATCCTAAAGCTTCATAGCCTCCAAACCAATCAATTGCTTCCTGATATGCTTGTATGACACACTCAACATTCCAACCTATAGCATTGCAGACAACTTTAACCCTTCTACCCCTTGGTCTATATTCTCTACTTGCTGTTCTTCGCTGATTCAGCTCCTTCAACGCTTCTACATCTGGTTGATTAATCTCTAAATCTTTTGACCACAATAAAGGTATGGGGTCTTTGGTATACCTTTGTATAGCAGGATGATATGACTGCGACCAGTCTGTTTCAGTTCTATAATTTTGAAAGTCATTAGCTGAGATATTTATTAACTTCACTCCAGCTAAAGTTACCTCTTCTCCTTGTTGAATGAACCTGTTTGTACCTGCATCAGAACTAACTACTATAGCTACTCCATTACACTTGGTTTTCCATATTGGTGTAGTTTTTACTCTCCAATAATAACTCCATCGAAGATTCCCCCTTTTATTAACTGCATCAAATATACTCCTCAAGGTTCTAGCTGGATTTCTATAAGTCCAGTCATATTTTAGATATACGGTAGGTAGTTCAAATTCTCGACTGTATTCTTCGTAACCAATTAAAATTACGTACCGACTAATTTTAGCTAAAACATTTCTTAATTCGATTTCAGCCGGAGTAATTCTTTTTATCTCTACCTTAGTTTGATTTAGAACAGGGTAATATTTTTCAATAAAGAATGTTTCTAGCTGGGAAAGAATAGTTTCATCACGATCGCAGCTATGCCAGAAGATTTTTAGAGGATTTTTCTTGTGGATTTTTTGAAGTTGATCGGCTCTATGATGTCCTTTCCACCTTGCTTTTAAGTTCTGTGCTTTACCAACGTACCATATTTTCCTATCTCCATCCATGACAAAATAGATACCTGCTGATTCTGGCAGCCGTTCTTTCTTTAGAAACTCGACATAGGGTAATCGATCTATGTGTAAGTTGATTGAGTGTTCTATTAATCTCAATTGATTTGTTTCTACATTCTGCACCAATGTTCTTCCTTTCCCTAACCATGTATTTAATTATACATCTACATGGCGGAACTACGAGTATAGGTGGATGAGCAATAAGACTTGGGTGTGTGGGTGTTCTATCTTTGCCTCATCACACCTTTGATTGTTGCATCCAGCTAGATCTAAAGCACGATCTAGCATGGCGATCGCTTTGTGTCACTGGCTCAAGCCAACTAACCGCTGTGCCAGAAATAGAGTAACGCTGTCGATCTTTCACGTACAACTACCAAACGCTCTCCTACAAGGACGATAAGTGTGAAATTAGCGTTTCTGTAGTCCAGGTAGGTAGACCGCACCCCAAAAAGTCTCCGTCGTTCGTCCAAATTCCTGCTGACAAAACCAAAGCCAGAGCTACGGTAAACCAATCGTTGGGATCGCGAGGAATACGAAGTCTTGCTACGGTTTCGTATGAGGCGTAGACTTCATGAGGTACTACGGCTACTTTGATTTCAGCTAAAGCGATCGCCTCAGTTAATAGATTTTGCCCGATCTCCTGGGAAAACACTCCCTTTTGTACCATCCTCTCCACCCGCTTATCCAACTCGTGACAAGTCTCCTCCCAAGCCATCTGTGCCATGTATAGTTCTAGCTCTGGATGAACGATTAAATCTCGTCCCCGCTTGCGGATTAGCTCAGACACCAGAATATTCGCATCAACGACTAAGCGCATACTATTCGGGTTGAGACAAGTCTAAAGCCTGACTGAGTTTTTCTTCATCCCAGCCACTTTGGGCTAATGCCGTTTCCACCGTTTGAGAAAGTCGCATCAATGCTGCTTGAACTTCCCCTTCTTCTGATTCCCTAACTGGAAGATAAAATCCGACGATCTTGCCGTGACGTTTCACCGCGATCGCTTCATCACTTGCGAGATAGTGAGAAGCTTTGTCCCTAAACTCGCGTATGCCTACGCTTTTCATTTTGACTCCAAAAAAGTGGTCATTGTGTGGTCACATTCTAGCAAGAGATCGAGAGCGATCGCGCAAGTTGACGATCTTTTCTTCAGCAAGTTTCTTAATGAAGAATACGATCGTTCGCTAATTTTGCATCGTATACTTCTGGGTGAATTACTGTCTTTTAGAGCGAAAGAATCAATGAAAAGGCTCTAGTCAAAACTGTTACTCAAGGTGTTAGACCGATGTTGCAACCTATAAACCGTTGTTCGGGATCGATCGCAGGAGCAATAATTGTATTTCTTGGCATTGCCAGCTTAGCGCCCGCGATCGCCACTGCACCTGCCCCGCCACAACTCGTCCCAGCTAAGTTAAACGGTCAAGCCGTTTACGTTTTGTATTTGACCCGTAGTAGCGATAAAGTGTTAGTCCGCTGCTACCCAGGACAGCAACCCAAGGTGGAGGTGCAAGCGAAAGCCGACGGCACT
>NZ_JBOFLP010000313.1:0-3158 GCF_051657925.1 Chroococcidiopsis sp. | reverse complement strand
ACGTACTGTTACCCAACAATGTCAAAGTTGTGGGAGTCAATGCAGGTTATACTCTGTCCTTTATCAAGGCTAGTGCACGAGTTATAAAAATTGTTAAGGTATCTCGCGGTGGTTCTCAGTTTCGATCGCGAGACGTATTCCCTCAAGCAGCAGCAGCGATCGCCTCTGACGATCTGAGTTTGCTAGGCGACGAGTTAGATCCGTTGCAGATTCCCGACCCACCAAGCGATCGCGTAGCGTGGATCGATGGCTACGGTAACATCAAAACTACCATTCCCGCCGATAGCGTCAACTTAGAACCAGAAACTAAGGTAACGATTCGAGTAGGGGATACGGTTAGCGATGCGGTGTATTCGGATGGTAGCTTCCGCGTTCCAGAAGGGACGCTGGCTTTTGCGCCAGGGAGTTCTGGCTGGCAAGAGACGAATGGGAAGAAAATTCGTTGGATGGAATTATTTTTGCGTGGGGGCAATGCCTGGGAGAGATTCGGCAGACCTCGGATCGATCGCGTCGTGACTTATAGCAAGTAATGGTAATGGGTAGTTGGTAGTTGGTAGTTGGTCGTGTTGTTGTAGGGGCGAGTTTATCGACGATCTTTACTACTAAACGAAGATCTTGACAAACTCGCCCTCAATGAATTTGCGATCGATCGAAAATCCCTTATCTGTGTCGAATGCGATCGTAAATTGCTAGATATTCCGTGCCTGGATGGTTCCAAGAGTAGTCGTATGCCATGCCTTGTAGGGCAAGCTGGCGAAACTCTTGAGGATAGTTGTACCACAAGCCAATCGCCCGATCCATTGCCGATTCCAAAGCACCGTAATCGGTTTGATAGAATACGTAACCATTACGTTCTTCTGGAGATTTGTTGGGATCGTAGTCGCGATCGAACACCGTATTGACCAGCCCGCCAACTCCGCGCACAATCGGTACAGTACCGTATTTCATCCCGATTGTCTGCGTCAACCCGCAAGGTTCATAATTACTGGGGACAAGAATCATGTCGGCTCCAGCATAGATGAGGTGAGATAATTCTTCGTTAAAACCGAGTTCTAAATGGCAGTCGGGGTTATCGTTTAAAAAGTTTTTCTCATGTCTGAAATGAGCGTTGATTCCTGGTTCTGTTGCCAAACCTAGTAAGACGAACTGCGCTTCTCTCTGGAGAGCATAATAGATCGCGTGATGGACGAGGTGAACCCCTTTTTGATTATCTAATCGACCGATGTAGGCAATAACAGGTTTTTGCGGTTCA
The DNA here is from genome assembly GCF_051657925.1 of Chroococcidiopsis sp. Taxonomy (NCBI): domain Bacteria; kingdom Bacillati; phylum Cyanobacteriota; class Cyanophyceae; order Chroococcidiopsidales; family Chroococcidiopsidaceae; genus Chroococcidiopsis; species Chroococcidiopsis sp. The sequence continues at coordinate 1,906 of NZ_JBOFLP010000313.1, read as the reverse complement.
TCGCGTAGTAAAAGCCGTTCTCGTAAAGCTTTTTTGTTATAGACTTTTTGCTCAAAGTCGTCTGGGGTGTAATTGAAAGGTATGTATCGGTCTACTTCTGGATTCCAAAAATCGTAATCGATGCCATTGAGAATGCCGCTAAATTTATCTTGATGCAGGTCTAAAGTATGCCCTAAGCCGCTGCCAACTTCTGTATAATGAGCTTCCCAAGCATGATTGGGCGATACAGTGGTGACGGCGTTAGAGTAAACAATGCCTCCTTTCATCAGGTTGATGGCAAAGGGATTGAAGTTATCTTGTAGCTTGTCATATTGGAAATAATAATCCGCCCGATTTAGTCCTGTTGCCTGTAATACTTCGTTCCCAGCAATCCCCTGGTGTTTGAAGTTGTGGATTGTATAACAAACTCGTTGGTTGCCCATGCCATGATACTTGTAGATTTCGTACAGCATCACGGGTACTAGCCCTGTTTGCCAGTCGTGACAATGAATCACATCGGGGCGCTTATTGCTCTGGTGCAGAAATTCTAAAGCGGCTTTGCTGAAGAAAGCAAACCGCATATTGTCATCATTACAGCCGTAATAGCAGCGGCGATTGAAGAAGTTATCTTGAGAATGGGGTTCGATAAAGAAACAGACTCGCCCGTGTACCCAACCGCAGTATACAGAACAGTGGATCTTACCGTCGTACCAAGGAACCCACAAATCGCGGTATGCATCGTGCAGTCCCCATATGTGGTCGTAGCGCATACAATCATATTTGGGCAGGATCAGCTCGACACAGTTTTCCCGAATCTCTAATTCCCGACTTAGCCCGGAGACGACATCGCCTAAGCCGCCTGCTTTGATAACAGGAGCGCATTCAGAGGCAATTTGCACGACGTACATGTTTAACTTTCTCCTCGCTTAATGGCTTAATAAAAGTTCATTTTTATATTTCATCCATTATATGAAAAATGTACTCATTGACAATAGCTGACGTAAGTGATAGCTAATAATGTTTTAGTCGTGGCGATTGTTATAGAGTTTTGGAGAGTTGACAGTTGACGGGAAATGTCACTCTCCGTACATGATGGCTTGTACTGAAAGAGCAATTAATAAAAATGTACTTTGTCGTCATATATTTATGTCATTAGATAGAAGACAGCTTTCTACTGTTTTATAGAGTGAAATTTTGTGAAAATGTTTGAATCAAATTAACAATTACTGATTTACTAATATTCAGGAAAATCTAGAATAAGCTAGGTTAAAACTGAGCCACAATTAGTATTCCTGCACGCTCGAATGCGATCGCCTGCCTCCATTTATTGATATTAAAAGTTAAGCGAGAGAAAAAATGTGGCAGATGTGACGCAAAATTGGTAAAAAAATCTCAAAAGTGTTGGTAAGGAAGTATGGGAATTAAGTTATGAAGCTGATTTACAACAAAGAAAAACCAACCGCAATTGAAAAAGCTGAAATTGAAAATACCTTAATTGAGATGTGCGATCCTCAGACGAGGGCTTTGTTACGTCTGGCTGTAGATTTTAACGTTTGGTCTTGCGAACAATCCAACCGCCCCAAGCTGATGGTACATTGCAAAAGCCGCGAAGTGACGGCAGCAATTGGCTCCAGGCAAGAGATCCTCAAAAAACTACTTCAGCGCATCCTCGGTTGTGAGGTGACAATGGAAGTCTACTACAACATTCCTGAAGGACTCGTGTACTTCGACACCGAAGGCGCAGTTGCACCCGCGAAATGGTATCTTTGCAATCGCAAAGATTGCGGTTCGATGAAAATTCCTTTACCCGATTGTTGACGGCTGACGGTAAGAGAGTGGTGCGTGGTGCGTGCTCCCTGCTCCCTGCTCGTGCGCTCCCTGCTCCCTGCTCGTGCGCTCCCTGCTCGTGCGCTCCCTGCTCCCTGCT
>NZ_JBOFLP010000312.1:0-7950 GCF_051657925.1 Chroococcidiopsis sp. | reverse complement strand
GAATTAGTAAAGTAAATAATTAATGCACAGTTAATAAAATGTATAAGCTAAAACTCAGAAGAGACCTCTTGACCCTCCCTAAATAAAAACTTATTCAACCTAACTTAAATTCAACGCGCTACCTCCCTGACCAGAGTTCGATAGCGCGGCGACTTCCAAAAACGATCCATTCATCAGAACTATTCGCATCCATTCATTGGAGCTATTCGCTCTAATCCATTCATGGAGTCTATTGATTTAATGATACACGATTCTGCCGAAAACTACGTATTCCCTAACACAACCGACAAAGAAATTCCGCATATATCAATAGATAGATATTTAGAATTACAAGCAGAAAATCGGTTGCTAAGGCAAGAGATATCGAGATTAAGTCAGCATAACGAAGTTCTACATAATTGCTGGGTTTATGAAAAGCAAAAGTATTTAGACGCTGCGGGTGTGATTCGGGCGCGAGCAATCGGTGCGAAGATTCTCCCCGAAACGTCGCTTGAACTGGAAAGCCACTTAAATCCAGGGGAGGTCGCATGAGACAAGCGAGTCTGTTTGAACAAGATCGCTTGACGCTGCAAGGGTCTATTGAACTGACAAAGCAGAGTTTATTAAGCTATGGCAAGCAATATAAGCATTGGGCGATCGCGTTTTCGGGGGGCAAGGATTCAACAGCCCTTGTAACGGTAGTAGCGCACTTAATTGAAACAAAACAGATACCTCGCCCCCATAGCCTCACTGCGATCTATGCCGATACCAGGATGGAATTGCCGCCCCTCCATGCTTCGGCAATGGGGGTATTAGAGGAAATCGCTAAGCGTGGTTTCAATGCAAAGATTGCGATCGCACCCCTTGATAAAAGATTTTTAGTTTATATCCTCGGTCGGGGAGTACCGCCGCCTAATAATAATTCGCTCAGGTATTGTACGCGGCAAATTAAAGTTGACCCTATGACCAAAGCATTAGAGGATGTGCGGCAAGGTCTGGAACCAGCCGATCGCTCTCTTTCTCGCTTATTAATGCTTACTGGAGTCCGCCAGGGCGAAAGCGCGGTACGCGACCAACGTATATCAATTAGCTGCTCTAAAAACGGGTCTGAGTGCGGGCAAGGTTGGTTCCAGACTATGACCGCACCTCAAACCGATACCCTTGCTCCTATTTTGCATTGGCGCGTATGTCAGGTATGGGATTGGCTTACTTTTGAAGCACCTGCTTTGGGATTTCCTACAAGTGCTGTAGCAGAAGCTTATGGGGGAGAGGAAGCTGAGGAGATTAATGCTCGTACGGGCTGCATCGGCTGCCCTCTCGCCTCCAAAGATACTGCACTAGATGCGGTAATCAAACAACCCCAATGGGCGTATTTAGAGGAGCTAAAACGCCTGCGCCTCATATACGAGCAGATGCGGTTATTTTCCAACCGCCTGCAAAAAGATGGCACTGAGACGAAAAAGGATGGCTCATTGGTAGCCAACCCAGGGAGAAAGGGACCGCTGACCCTAGAGGCGCGATCGCACTTTTTAGAAAAAATTTTGCAAATCCAGGCAGAGGTAAATGCAAAAGCTATGGCGTGCGATCGCCCCCTAATATCTCTTATCAACCCCGAAGAAGAATCAAGGATTCGGGAACTGATAGCGCTGCGTACCTTCCCCGACGGCTGGAGTGGAAACGAGCCACGCGGCGATATTCTGCTGCCCGAAGTTTACCCCAACGGCAATAAACAATTACTCCTGTTTTGATGCAATGTGCAAGCAAGTAGAGCCACTACCACAATCGTTTTACGCCCAGCAAGGATTATTTAGCGATGAGGACATCAAATCGCTCGGTGCTGATTATTTAGGCGATCGCATTTACACCCCTGGTTTTACCTTGCTCTACCAAGTCACATCAGGACCGCTTTGCCGATTGTTCTGGAATAAGGACTTAGAGCGTTTTGAACCTCACAGTTTTGAATCGGCGTGGCAGCAAATCGATGGCAAATGGCAGAGGGCAGGACCAAATTTTTTAAGCTATCAAGTCGTCGGCGGCTATTTTATTACTCCCCGATGGAAACCCTCACTACCTCACTACTGGCAAATGCCAAGGCAAGCAGCTTGACTCAACCATTCCTACTCGACTTTATAACTCGAATCAAACAAGCCTACGAGACCGAGCCGCCAGGGAGGGTATTTAGCACGATTGTCAAACGCGACCTTCCTAATAACTGGATAATCCTCCAATTCAATATCCATCACACTCGCAAAGTGGACGAGGTTGGCATTCGGTGGAGCGGAAACGAATTGACGGTTGATTTTCTTCCAGGTGGCGCTATTGCTATCCCCATCTGCTTCATCGACGATTACGGACTTAGGTGGGTACAAATGAACTACTCTAAGGCTTGCCCAGTTCTCAAACCGCAAGACAAAGCAGATATCGAGCGTATTCTTACCAACATCTATCAAATCACCCAGTTTTACAAACCTCAGTTGCGATTTATTCTCGGTCATTCATCAAAGGTGCAAGTAAAGGAGAAAACAAGTTGATTAAAGACGAATTACATAGCGCGATCGCAAACCAATTATCCCAGCTAACCAAAAAACAATTGTCAGAAATTCTGCTGCTGGTAAACGCTTGGGCAAACGACATCCCTTTAGCCAATCTCAGGATGCAACCAAGAACCGTACAAGAGCTATACGAGCAGTTAGAAAAAGAGCAATCAGTCAATACGGAGTTGGTTCGTGAAATTGAAGCTCTTACCAAGAAAGTAACTGAGTATGAGGAATATAGCCAAAATCTGAGCGAATCACTAAGACAAGTAATTAAAGAAAATCGCTGGTTGAAGAGCGATCTGTATTTGCAGCCGAAGGAAGGTCAAAAGTGACTTATCAAGTAAAACCAGTTATCCGATTGGGATACTACAAGCACTTCAAGGGGGCTGTCTACCGACTTAAATGCCTTGCCCAAGATAGCGAAACCTTGGAATGGTTGATTGTCTATGGCAACGTGCATGGTGACTGGGTGAGGACTGCTGATAATTTCTTGGACTTGATAAATCACGAGGGGAAAACTGTCCCCCGCTTTGAATTTCTTGGGGAGGAAAAGCCTTGATTCTAGTTGACCATCAAATCAGTGACTTGTGCGATCGCTCCCTTATTACCCCATGCGATCGCTCCCTAATCAATCCTGCCTCGCTCGACGTGCGAATTGGGGAATCGGCAATAGTCGAATATTTGTTCGGTGATAGATCGGAGTGGTCATCGCTCAACCTAAACCAGTATTCCAAGGAAGCGCCCTACTGGTTACAGCCAAAAGAATTTATCTTAGTTGGCACTCTTGAAACGGTAAATATCCCCACCGATATAGGTGCGGAATTTAGGTTGAAGTCTTCCCGCGCCCGTGAAGGATGGAATCAGTGTTTAGCAATCTGGTTAGATCCTGGATTTTCTGGCGTTATCACCCTGGAATTAATCAACGAGTGCCGTTACACCCGCTTGCCACTGTATCCAGGGCTGCTAATCGGACAACTAATCTTTCACTCGTGCGGTGTACCTGACTGCTCTTACAAGGAGACGGGGCGGTACAACGGCGCGACAACTGTCGAGGCTAGCAAGGGGTAAGTATGCAAGCTGTAGCGTCATTACAAAAGAATTCCTTACCAACCCTCACCCCCAGGCAAAAGCAAATTGCTTATCTAGTGAGCCAGGGGCTATCTAATCCTGCGATCGCACGCGAAGTATTCCTAACCGAAGGAGGCGTGGCGTGTCAAATGAGCGCGATTTTCAATCTGTTAGGCATTAAGTCGCGCTACCAGTTAGCGTGTCTCGTCCTGGAAAACCCAGAATTGCTCTACGTCTCGTCAAACCCGCCTATGTGCCAAATTACTTGGCTAAAGCAGCAACGCCTTAGAGCCGCCCTAATGCTGTCTGATGCCATCGATCGCACCAGCGATTACGACTTGAAAAAAGATTTGGTAGAAATCCTAGAACTTCTACAGCCCAATGAAAATAATCAGTTTACCAAACCACAGAGACGACCTCTGCGGCTGACTGTTCTTCCACTTCTACAAGCCCGTAACCAAAATAATGCCTAAATTTCGTAAAAAACCAGTAACTATTAGCGCCGAGCAATGGTTTCCAGATCGTCCAGTATCAGGTGTATTGCAACCTTTACCCAATAGCCAGACACAGTTCGATCCACATATCGTTACTTTGGAAAGCAAGCTTTGCGCAGGTCCGCACCTAGTATCGCCTGGTGACTGGATCGTGACTGGGGTTAAAGGAGAGAAGTACCCAGTCAAGGACGAAATCTTTAGGCTGACTTATGAGCCTGTAGACGAAGAAGCAGAAAAAGCCTTTCTTTCAAATAAAAATCCCCAGCGATAACTGGGGGCTAGCAAATAAACCGGATGTAATTATGCACCAAATAGCGACTGCAACAAATAAAGTTTCAAATAAGTTTTGGATGCCTATGGATATTATAGGCGCATTTCCCCGTTGGGAGGTCAGTGCGATCGCGGATTTAAGCAACGCTTTCAGCTTCTTTGTCCTGCGCTTTCAACCATTCGCGAAAAACCTGCGACAGTGGAATTTCATGCTTTTGTGCAACTCGCTCCAAACGCTCGCGCTCCACTTCATCCAATCTAATTTTATATATCTTTTCCCTAGCCATAGTTTTTTGTGTCCACAAAAGGGTTACAATAGATTTAATGTAGCTGATATAGGTCCCCCACCTGATTGCAACAGGGAGGGGAGTTGTCGGCTGTATTCATCTAAAACCCATAGAGCCAACACATATGAATATAGCATTTTTGGGGGTACAGTGTGTACCTCTTGTAGCACATTGCCTTCCTATGCAGACATGGCTGGGGATGTAATGAAGACTTCATTTTGCATCAATGCTTATGGCATGAGAATTCCTTGTAGAAGAGATGACTTAAGCTCTCAGAAATTAGCAAAAACCTTAGCCTTTCAACATCAGTGTATAGATTTCACATGGTCAGAGGAAGGTAATACCACTCTTTGTGCCTATGTTGAGTTTCCCTCGCTGGAGCGAGCGATCGCCTATGGAGTCGCCATAACTCGTCTCAAATCACCCCAAAACTACATTCAAGCGAAGTCTGGCGGGCAGAGGACTCTGTCCGCCGAGCTTCGCGAGTTAGTAGAAAAACGAGTCTATGTGCGTATGAATGGTGGAAGCCTAGTAGGTTTATACAGTGAACCTGAAAAAAGAATCAAGTTTAGACTTCAATCGATTGTTGGAGGCAAAACTGAAGTTAAAACGCCTCTTGGTCGAATTGACTTATTAACCGACATAGAGATAGTAGAGGTAAAACCTTTCAAAGATTGGAAAGCAGCAATAGGGCAGGTTTTAGTTTACGGGAGTTTTTACCCAAACCATAAAAAACGCATCCATTTGTTTGATCGCCAAGAGCAAAAGACACTTAATTTAATTCAAGAAGCCTGCGCTAAATATGACATTCAAGTGACCTTTGAAATTGATAAGGGGTGGCAGTAATGGCAAAACTTCTAACAAAGGAATACCCGTTAACCGTCCTACCTGCCTTAGCAAAAAAATTAGGTACAACAGCCGCGATGCTGCTTCAGCAGATTCATTATTGGACGCAAAAGAAGTGCGGCAAAGTCATCGACGGGGTGCGCTGGATCTATAACACGTACAAGCAATGGCAAGAGCAACTATCTTTTCTGTCGCTGTCTACAGTCAAGCGGGCGATCGCCAAATTAAAAGAGCTAAATCTTATATTGGTTGAGCAACACGATAAGAGCGACTGGAACCATACCAACTACTACCGCATAGACTACGAAAGCTTGAAATCGTTGCAGCTATCGATTGGGTCAAATTGCCCTGACCGTTTGGGTCAAGATGAACCAAGCGATGGTGTCAATTTGGAACCATCAACTATATCTACAGAAAATACATCAGGAAACACTACACATACTGAGGTCGGTGGAGAAAAACGGCATTTTTCGGGAGAAGAATTCTTCCGAAAAGATGCCTCAGATTTTCCGTTAATGGCAGAGCAATTGATCGACAAGTATGAAGAGAAGTTAAAGACTTTCACCATTTACAAAAACGTGTGGGGCGGAGACAAATTAATCCCAAATCCCAAGATGAAGCAAGTCATGCAGATGTTGGCGAAAGTCCCGCCTGACCGCGCCGAGCGTTCAATTTTGGCATTTTTGGGTTGGTTCAAAAAACAAGATGTAAACAAAATAAAGTGCAAATACAAGGCGTTAGAGAGTGCGATCGCCCGTGATTGGGAGGTTTCGTTGTAATGACAGATACTGTTGACAAACATATTTTGGCTCTGTGGAAGCAGATAGTTGAGCAAACAAAACTTGGCAATGCATTATCTGAGTTCATGGAGTTAACCGAGTTTGATTTACCTTCCAAAACTGCAACTATTCGAGTAGATTCTCAGCCGACAGTTAAAGCAATTTCTCCTTACTTACCAAGATTAGAATCAGCTTTTGAATCCGTCTTGCGGGTTGATATTAAGATTCGGCTTGAAGTGCCAGAGGTTGAAGCTGAAACTTTAGCATCGGAAATAACCAACCAAGGGCTAGGCGCTCCTCTCGAATGGAATGGATTAAGGTTTCGTTCCAAGTCAGAGATGAAGGTTGCCCAAGTTCTAGACCAGCGCAAGGTTTTGTATTTCCCGAATGCTAGGGGTCGGTTGCTGGATAACTACCAGCGAGTAAACAAAGAGGCAGACTTTTTAATTTGTCATGAGGGGCGTTGGGGAATCTTGGAGTGCGATGGAGAAATGTACCACCAATCAGCAGCCAAAGACCACGCCAGAGACATGATTTGGAATGCTAACGGCATTTGGTTTATTAAAAGATTCTCTTCTACTGAGTGCTACAACAATCCTGAAAAAGTTGTTGATTTGTTTCTAGAAATGCTTAGGGCGTTTCATTTGCAGACTCACAGAGGTTCCGCAAATGCAGATTGACATCCCCAAACTCAATCAAATCTTCGGCTTGCCAGTAAACATCTGCCGTTACTGCTCTGGTATTTGCGAGATGTCTATGCGGGAAACAAACAAGGGTGAGGTTTTCCCATATTCCGAATGCCCTAGCTGCAAGGAAACCATGCGGGGCTGCCAGGGAATGCTTTGGATTTGGAGGGACGAAACCTAATGCGTTCCTCAGTCCTGGAAATAGTAATGCAAGCGCCGTCATCTGGGCTAACTTCGCGAGCCATAAGGCAAAAGCTAGCCTTACGGACTAGCCTGCAACGGTTGAGGGGGCATTTGAAGAAGCTGGAGGAACTTGGACTGATTCATTCACAATTAGACCCTACCCATCGGCTTCGGCTTATCTATTTTCCAGGCTCTGAACCAGGTCAAAAACCAGAACCGATTGACAATGCCCAGGTTATTCGTGCGGTTATCGCCCAAGAGCCACAGGGGATTAATTTCCGGTCAGTAACGGCGAAATGTCAATTAGGAATTTCCCCATCCCAAATGGTTTGGGAGCTACGGAACCTGATTGAAAGCGGGGTGATTGTTTGCAAAAGCGACCCTAAACATAAACGACGATTTTTGTACTTTACGGTAAATAACAATGCAATTAGTAGCTAACGTTTCCATCCCTAACAATTTGAGAGAGTTTGGGGAGGAATCCTTCCCCCCCAAATCTCTCGTAGATAACGCAACCCTACCCCTTAATCGCTTAGAACTGATGCGACTTAAGGAGATGGGTATTGTCACAGGTAAGGCTTATGTCTACTTCGCCCTCAAGCTTTCTTACAACACATCAACTCCGTCAATCGATATCGAGTCGTTCTGCGATGATTGGCAGCTAACAGAATCAGAACTTGGAGGAGCGATCGCGCGCGAGCTTTGCGGGAGGAGTATTCCTTCCGCAAACGTCGCTTCACAATTACACAAGAAAGGGGCGCTAGCTCCGGTTAACCGTCAACTTGAACTGGAGCTATTTTAAGATGCAAGCTATTCGTACC